>NZ_JAQISX010000012.1:0-64120 GCF_028618425.1 Bartonella sp. ML70XJBT | reverse complement strand
AGCCTTGACATCATCAAAATCTTTTAAAGCCCGAATGCGATAAAGGTTTGTAATTTGTTTTGTTAGTCTATCTTTAATTTGTTTTGTTTGATTGGTTAATTCATATTTTTTGCACATAAGGATACCCACACAATCTAATGTGTTAAACATTTGCTAAAATTTGGAATGGAAAATCTAAAAGAAGGGCGCCCCGCAACGCCCGCATGTTTATTTATTGCTGCTTTATTATGGGCCTACACATCACAAATGAGATTTCACCATAAGGAGAAAGGCGTTCTGTATAAACATTCTCTCTTGTATCACCAAAGGCATTTTTAGTGACAATAGCCATGCCATAAGCACAAGCATTTTCATAAATATGCACATGACTGATAATTTTTGCACTGTCAAAAACCTGTGCATTATCATAAACATGAGCATGAGCAAAAACCTTGGCAAAATCATAAACCTTTGCATTGCCATATACATAGCCACCAACACCAGCATTGCCATAAACCCGCGCATTATCATAAACACGACCAGTTTTTACAACATAAGCATTATCACCAACCCAGCAATTGCCATCATGAGAGAGGTTATCTTCCTTTTCAATAAAGCCACCCAGATCCCCAGCCTAATATCAGCAAAGTCTTTTAAAGCTTTAATGCGATAAAAAATTTGGTTATCGAATACACGTGTCTCATTTGTGAGTGTAAACTTCTTTTGCATGGCACAATTCCTTTATAAGAGATTTAAATTTTAAAATGAAATGTTTTAAAGAAGGGCGCCCCCACCGCACCCGCGCTTATCTAGTCTTGGTAAAGAAATTTGCCGTAGTGAATCACGCGTTAGTATATTGCTTTCACGTCTTTATGATTGCGGGCTTGTTGTTATGCGGGATTCTGGTAACTTTAAACGCTATTCAGTGCGAAGCCGTGATCATGGAATTATAACAGCTTGCGGTATTGATTTACGTATTCTGGTTGCTCGATACTATGAACTTAAACAGAAAACTGATGAAATCATAGAGGCTCAAAACAAACAAAAGGACGCTTTGCATTGTTTTCAAGGGTTGGTGCGGCAAATTAAAGCCTCTTTTGCATCATTGCTTTTTTCTAGAATGCAAAAAATTATTCAGATCATTGGTCGGTCGGCCAAAGCTTCGGTAGAAAAATTGCACAAAGCGATAAGTCTTTTTCAGTGGATTTTAGAGAGATTTTTAAAGCAAAAATCACAAAAAACGAAATACACATAGAATATACAACCCTTAAACATATTTGTAATTGTAACAAAAAGGCTTATGAAAAAATAGAGAAAGGTAAAACTGAAAACGCCTTACCTTCAAAAAATAATAAATCGCTTCAAATCAAACCAGAATTTTTAACTGAAGCATTGCCTAATGTTGCTATGTTTATGAAATATGGGCTGCAATCTGAAAGAGATTTAATTGGTTCTATGGAGTTTTTAGCTAAAATGAAGGGGATTTCTTCTCATGCTATTAAAGAAGCTAAAAAGCAAAAAAGTGCTTTCTTTGTATGATAAAAGAAAGCACTTCGGGGGGGGAGGGTAGGATCACAGTGTTACATATTTTTATCTAAAAAGCGGTCTTTTTTATCTTTTTTCCACAGAAAATACGTTGCTAGTCCGAGAATGGGTACACCCAATTTGACAAAAGGAAGATGTTGACTGAGAACAGCAAGGCTGGAAATAGTCGCATCTGTCATTAGTTTGTGGTTTTGTTCTTCGGTCTTTTTTTGTTGGTCATAGCGTTGATAAACTTTCAGAACTCTGTTGATTATAAACGCTAATCCTGCAAGAAAAAGCCAAATTAAAAACATGATACTGGCGGCAAAAAGTGGCTTCATAACAGTACATAACGCAAGAAAACCAATGATACATAAAAAAAGCAAAGCCATAAATAATGAAATGCCAATAAACCCACAGCAAATTGCTTGAAGGCGCATTTGCTTGACAGTGCTTTTTAGCCCTCCACCGACCAGATGGTTTAAAAGAGGAGCGATAAATTTATGCATGGCTTAACGACGCAGTAATTGAGAAAGAATAAAACCAACGCCTGCTGCAAACAAAACGCTTTTGCCAGGATTTTTGCGAATACATTGATTCATGGTTTGTTCAAGATCACTGATTTTATCTTTTGCTTGAGACATGATATCTTCACTGTTTTCTTTCGCTGAGTGATACAGTTTTTCCGCTTTGTCTTTGACATCATTGAATTTTTTTGCACCAAGATCTGTCAGTGTCGAGGTCATCCCTGAAGCTTCATGACGTAACGTTTCAAGTTGTCCCTGGAGCTCATTTTGTGGGTCTTTTTCTCCAGTGGTTTTATTTTTTTTTGTGTTTTTATTATTGTCCATGATGGTCTTTCCTTCTCTTGTATAGTTTTGTTGGTGTGTTCATCGTAATCATTTGCATTGGAATGAAAACTTTTACTGCTTTTGTAACGCCAAAAGTTTTTTTTGGTTCCTTGTCTTTTTGTGCAATTTAAAATTGTTTTTGATAAAATAAATCTCATCGATCACTCAGCTTGTAAGAGGAGCTCTTGTCCTATTAAAGCATCTCCTTTGGTGAAATTGCTTTTATGCCTTTC
This sequence comes from Bartonella sp. ML70XJBT, assembly GCF_028618425.1. Classification (NCBI taxonomy): domain Bacteria; kingdom Pseudomonadati; phylum Pseudomonadota; class Alphaproteobacteria; order Hyphomicrobiales; family Bartonellaceae; genus Bartonella; species Bartonella sp. ML70XJBT. Next base: position 61,533 of record NZ_JAQISX010000012.1, on the reverse strand, counting down.
AAGGAATTGAGCACCATTTTTCTGCTTCTCTTGGTGTAAGTTTTTTTTAAAGGTATGTTGAGACTGGTTCTTTAGGGATTTGAGACAGGTAAAAATAGGGGCGTGGCTATTTTTATAGGAGAAATTTTGCAAGAGAAGTCATGACATTTTTCGGCTTTTTGAAACAGATTCGAAACAGAGAAGAGAAAATAATATTGCTTGCTCTTTTCTTTTATGTCTTTGAACGCTTAAAGAGTATCTCCATGATCCTTTGGGTTTGTTTAAAAGAATGTGTCTTTTTTAATTATGAGAAGAGAATTTCAGAGCATTGTTTTTTAAGAGGAAAAGATCTTTTTCTTTAAGGGTTTCATTTTTGCTGTTTATCTCGAACAAATTATTCCATGCTGGCAAATATTTTATTGGGTTTATTCAAGAGCGGCTGAATTGAGATAAGCTTGCGAGATGAGGGGCTTATTCAACAGGAGTGATGATAAATTATTCTTATAAGTCAATGTGTTGTAAGTAGAAAAATAATGCGTTATTTTTATATTTTTATAAATTGAAACATCATGTGGGATATTTCTTACAAGTCTATCATTTTGCCAAATTTACGCAGTAAAGAGACTTAAGTTAAGATAAACTTGTGAAGGGGTATAAAAATTTCTTGAGTGATCTGGCTAGGGGAAAAGAGAATTTAGGAAATAAAACTATACTTGATTTATCAAGTTTTCTTTCTTAAGAAATGCGAAAGTGACGTTGAAGGGAAGTGGCAGTGTGGAAGTGATGCTCTGCGGAGTGACGTTTCATCGCATAAAGAAGATTAAGACCACAAGAGTGTGAGACAGAAATGGAATCTGAAACAGTCCCTTTAGAGAGTCCTTCTGCTATATTGGTAGGACATGATTTTTCGCCTTTTTCTATGTTTATGGCTGCTGATTGGGTGGTGAAAGCTGTTATCATTTTGTTGTTACTTTCTTCTCTTGTGTCTTGGACAATTGCTTTTGTGAAAATTGTTGAGATCACTGTGGCAAAACGACGCGTGCGTCATGAACTCCGATTGGTTCTGAACGCTCAGACTCTCACGCGTTTGGCTGCGAGCTTGAAAGAAAGCAAAGGGGCTGGGGTGTTTTTTCTCAAAGAAGTTCTTAAAGAGGTCTATCTTTCGACACAAGAGGTTTATTTTGCTGCTTTCGAAGAGGTCAGTGAAAGCGCCGCTGAGAGAACCAATCCAAGGAAAAGTGCACAAACGCTTGAAGATATTCTCTTTTATGAGGAAAATAAGCAATATGGAGACGTTTCTCGCGATGTTTATGTGCGCGATGTTCATGAAGGTTTAAAAGAAAGGGTTCATTCGCTTTTGTCGCGCTGCTTGTTGGCTGCAACACGTCGTATTGCGTGTGGAAATGCTGTTCTTGCAACCATTGGCGCTATTGCGCCCTTTGTGGGGCTTTTTGCAACGGTTTGGGGAATTATGAATTCTTTTATTGGGATTGCTCAATCGCAAACAACGCGGCTTGATGTGGTTGCTCCTGGAATTGCTGAAGCCTTATTTGCAACGGCGATTGGGCTTTTTGTAGCGATCCCCGCCGTTGTTATGTATAATAGCCTTATGCGTGCTTTGAATGCTTATCGCAGTGATTTAGGTGATATTGCTGCTGCTCTTGAAAGGCTTTTGAGTCGTGAACTGGATCGACAAAAACAACAGAAAAGTCATAAAAAATGAAAGCAAGCTTTAATGATGATTTTGATCTCGATGAGAGTGAGTTGCACAGCGAAATCAATGTGACACCTTTTATTGATGTTGTGTTGGTGTTGCTGATTGTTTTTATGGTTGCTGCACCTTTGGCAACATCTGTCATTCCTGTTCAGCTTCCTTCGATAACGCAAGCACCTTCCGTGGTTCAACCGGATGAGCCTCTTTATGTCACTTTGCAAAAAGATCATTCTCTTTACATTGGCAATCATCTTATAGAACAAGCAGTTTTGAGGGAAACTTTGTTGAAGGAGACTAAGCAAAATTTAGAGACAAAAATTTTAATCAAAGCTGATAGTGAAATTGATTATGGTATTGTCATCGATTTATTAAATCAAATACGCATGGTTGGGTATAGTAAAATCGGTCTTGTCGGATTGCAAAACGCTTCCAATCTTGCCGCAAGAGATGGGGAAAATCATAAAACAGCAGATGAAACAAAGGGACTTGTTGTGACAGAGGGTGCTATCGATGGAGTGGGTGCTAACGTGATGGGTCATGTGACAGGCGGAAACAATGAGTGATACTGTTAAGGCTCATATTTCTGGAACGGCTTCTATCCCATGATAAAAAAATAACTGATAAAAAAAAATAGCTTTGTTGAAGGACGCAAAGCAACTTCATTAAAGTTATATCAAAGTCATAGAATGAAATTGATGAGGAGACTGTCGTTGATTGATTCAATCAAATACGCATGGCTGGATAGCGTAAAATTGGTCTTGTCGGATTGCAAAACGCTCTCAATCTTGCTGCAAGAGGGGCTCTATAAAGCAGCCGTGGTCATTGTTCTTTTTGTCTGAGTAGAGATAAAGCTACGGCATCCATGAATAAATGGTCATGTTTTTATAAAATAAGAATAAAATAAATCTATTGAGTGTTCCCATTTTAATGCCTTATAAAAGAGCCCTTTATACTCTTCCAATGTTGCGGACGCCCTTGGCACATGTGTTCATTATAATTATAGGCATTTTTCGTCTTTTTTTCGTCTTTATTTGTACGGACAACAGCGCTTGTAATGGATAAGAGACGTAGGTTATGATGGCTGTAAAAGCAAATTGGCCATGAGAAAATCTTATGGTATTGGGAGCGCTCATTTTACAAGACAATCAAGACAATGAATTTTACTCAAATCCTCTCAAGAGGATGTGTCTTCTAGATCATCGTAACCAATTGTTTTAGGGGGTTAGGGGGTATGTGAGGGGGGGCGTTATGGAGAGGCTTTGTGCGTTTCAAGTGAGAAGCGTGGAAGAATGCGTGCTTTAAAAGCTCCAAGGGATCAAGGAAAGACGTATTGGAATAAGGGCATATCTTAAGTAAAAGGTTTATGCTTCTCTTTAGGGGGGCACGATCAATCAAGGATCGCAGAATTTGCTTTTGCTTAGTGAGGAAGTTCTAAACCTTGTCCGTGAGCAAGATGCTGAATGAATAAAGTCATGGGGTTGAGAAGATTTTGAAGAGATATAAGAGGAGGAAAAATGCAAGGCTTGTGCGTTTGATTACAAGGTGAGAGCCTTGGGCATAAGTGGGCGCTGCTTTTCTTTAAAAGCTTAAGATACCTTAAAAATCAAGGGTTCTCAAAAAGAATACATCAAATCAATAGCTGTTAGGGTATCGGTATTATGATGACCTACTACGTAAAGAATTTTCAAATTCCAAGGGATTCTCAAACGTTAAGGGATCCCCCAAAGTTAAGAAATCCGGAAATGAAAGAACCTTTGAAATAAGTCCGTGTCGCTTTAGACTGTCCTTATTGTAATTTTAAGTATGCCCTGTTGAACCAAAACCTCCTGTTCCACGGCTCTCTGCATGACTTTGACTGTCTTGTGGCTCTGGTTCAATGGCACAAACATTAACTTGGGTGAGAGGGGCAATAACAGTTTGAGCAATGCGCATGCCTCGTTCAATAGAAAAGTCTTCCTGACCACAATTGATGAGAAGGACTTTGACTTCACCACGGTAATCACTATCAATCGTTCCAGGGGTATTAAGGCATGTGATGCCGTGTTTTAAAGCTAAACCAGAGCGTGGGCGTATTTGTGCTTCATAGCCTGGTGATAAATGAAAAATGAGACCCGTTGGAATAAGAGCACGTTGCCCTGGCGAAAGGACGAGCGTTTCTTCTTCTCCAATGGCGGCCCGTAGATCAAGACCCGCAGAACCTGCTGTTGCGTAGTGAGGAAGTTCTAAACCTTGTCCGTGTGCAAGACGCTGAACGAATAAAGTCACGGGGTGTGAAGATTTTGAAGAAACACAATTTTCTTGGTTGTTTAGTGGTGTTTTGGTTTCAGTATGTGACATGATCAAGGCACTTCCAAAATATGAAGTTTAGAAAAAAATGATACTTTAACAAAAGATATCCATAAAACAAGTCGATAAAGGTTTTTTGATATAGGTTGTCCCCAGAGCTTGGTTACTATCTTTTGTTAATCCACAAGATTTCAAAGCTCCACCAATGGCATTTTCCAATAATGATATTACCAAGAATGGCTGATGCCTATAGAAGGAACAGGTGCTTATTTAAAACGAAATGATTTGTGACAGGTGAGATTTTTTAGATAATACCGATAAGATTATCAAATCATTAGTAAGAGCTCTTTCAATAAAGGGATTGTCAGCGATGATTTGATGTTCCGTTAAAAGGGGACAACCTATGAGATAGGCAAAATTATATGCGATAAGCGAAATTATGGAGACGTGTTTTTTTTAAATACTGCCGATAATAATCCCTGTGGCAAAAACCAAAGCCCCCCCAATGATGACTTGTAAAGAGGCGCGCCAAAAAGGGGTTGACATGTATTTGTTCTGGATCCAGACGATGGCGCCTAGTTCGAAAAAAACAATGATACAGGCAATTACTGTTGCAACATAAAAAGAATTGATCAAATAAGGAAGCGTATGACCTAAGCCGCCCAATGTTGTCATAATGCCGCTGGCAAGACCTCTTTTCAAAGGAGAACCACGCCCTGATAACTTCCCATCATCATGGGCTGCTTCTGTAAACCCCATTGAAAGTCCCGCCCCAATGGAAGCTGAGAGACCAATCAAAAAGGTTTGATGCGTTTCTCCTGTGGCAAATGCTGCGGCAAAAATAGGGGCAAGGGTGGAGACAGAGCCATCCATTAACCCAGCAAGACCTGGTTGAATCCATGTCAAAAGTGTTTGTTTTTGCTCTTTCGAGGTTTTTTTTATGGTGTGATTTGCTGCTGTTTTTTTAGGAGAGGGGTGGTTCCCCTTGCTTTTTATAAAAGAAGTTTGCTCACATGATCTATCCGCCGTGTGGGAACGATTATGGCAAGAAAGACACAAAAGTTGCTTATAATTTTCAAGCTCTTGAAGCCCCATGGCGGTAAAAACCGCCGCTTCTTTAGAGGAATAAGGCTCTAGAGCTTTTGCATATTTTAAATAGAGTGCAGTCTGTTGTTCTTTTACTTTGAGCGCTTGAAGGAGAGTTTTTTGTGCTGAACGAAAGAACAGAGCCTTACGCCGTACAAATGAAAAAAACGATTTCAACATTCTCTGTTCCTTTACACTTTAGAATAATTCTAAAAGATTAATCAAAATAAACTGGAAGTCAACCTAAAAGTTACAAACTGAAAAAGTGCAAAAAGGTTGCGCTGAAAAAAAAAGAATGTGGTGCCACCATGAAAATAAAGCTGGAAAATCAAGTCAATAAAGGAGATTTATCCAAGGGTGTTGAGAGGAGCGCCCGTGAAAAAATTGAGAAAAAATATATTTTATTTTGTTAAAAGGAACATTTGAATGAAGCATTCTCATGGATTTAGACTTAAGAATGGATGAAAAAAAATAAGCCAGCACCATCATTTAGTTGATGCGTTCAAAAGACGATAGAAAAAGACGATAACACCTTTTTGAATTTGAGATCATTCTTTAAAAGAGACCTCATGTCTAGGGTAAAAGAGATTGATTTATAATGATAATTCATTGTTTGTACATTGAATGAGAGTCTCGAATAATGTAAGATTTGCTTATTCTAGACCTCTCTCCTGTTGAATTAATCAAAATCACTCGCTTGTACGTCAAAAGTGGGATGAATCTGTGGATAAAATTTGCATAAGATAAGGATTAACAATGACTCTTATGAACTGCCTTAATGCAAGGTCTATCGTAAAATCCACGAGCTAGCAAATATAATGATGGTGCCGGCGTGTTCTTTTATGAAGCGTAAAGATAGGGGGCGTTCAAGGGCTCCAAGCCCCTTTTTGCAAAGATATTCGTGAAGGGAAGAGCCGTAAAGTCCCCATGAAATAGTATAAATTCCCCCCGTGAAAGAATAAAGATCTCTTGAGTCTTCTCATTTTGATGCTTCTAAAAGAGCATGCCGGTACCATGACAACATCTTCGTTCCCACTGTTTGCGACAGTCTTTAGCACTATTCATTATAGGCATTTTTATTGGATCGTTTTACAGCCCGCATCCCATTTTAAGTGTAAGCCAGTCCTCTTATGATATTAGCATTGAGGTGGATTTATTGGCGTCTAACAAATTATCTTTTGTGCTGTGATTGAGATTGGTTTGAAAGGTTGGGTTGCAAAAGATATTATCATAGCAAATTAGTTTGATCACGTATGAAATTGATGCTTTATGAAGGGTCATTTATCGTCTTGCAACGCGCCTTATATCTTGCATGAAAGCCCTAAATTCAGTAGGATTCTCTCACTTCAAAACTTCTTATATCAAAATCATTTCCTTGTGAATCACGAGAAGGAAAATGTTGTAAACCACTTAAAAAGTGTAATAAATTTGGGAGGAAGTGCATAATCTCTGTGTATTGAGGGAGATTGTTCTTAGCATTTTGAAAAAAAACGTTCAGTTTTGTAGAAAAAAGCGGGGAAATATATGGAAATTGATAAAGGTTTAGAATTATGGCGACTTCTTAAAAAACTAACAATATCGCAGGCAGCACTTTTAATAGCCGGATTAAATCCAGGAAAATGTCGGTTTGTCAACAAAATAGAACCAGAAAAGGGTGATATTTACGAAGGTAATGTTCTTTTATCATTAGAAAATACTGCTAATTTCCGAGCAGTTTATCATGCCATCGTTCAAGCAGGAAAAGACCACCGGTTAACGATAGAATGGTCGTACTATAATTTTCAGGATTTTATAGATGCGGATTCTTCACATGTTCCCGTTGAAGATTTAAAAGAATGGCTTTTATCATATGGTCAGCGCCCTGCATTTTTCTTTCCTAAGAATGATTCTGGTGACATTCAAGATCAAAAATATGCGTTTCAAGATCCAAATCATCCACGTTATGCTCCAAAGCTTGCAGCTGTTGTGGCAGCATGGGAAGTGGTACACAAGGCTGCACCAAGTAAAACTGTTAAAGGAACACTTATGAAGTGGCTTCGTGAACATGCCATTCAGTACAAGTTGGTCGATGATGATAATCTACCAAGAGAGAAGCTCATTGAGGAATTAGCGTCTGTTGCTAATTGGGAAACTCGTGGTGGGGTTCCTAAGACAGCTGCCAATTAATTTTATCAGAAGAAAGATAAAAAGATTACTAAAATTACATCGTTTTTTTAATAATTTTGAGAATGTCTTCCTATTTAAGGGGGGAAGTTTTTGCCTTCCTCCCCTAGGTTATAAGCAATTGTTTTTACATAATAAAATATTCTATTGTATTTCAATGACTGTTTAGAGGGAGAAAAATAGGCATTGTTGGGCAGTAAAACTTACCCTCTCGTTTTCATAACTTAACCCTCTATTTTTATTGATTTTTTTAAGACATTGTTCAATTCGAATCAATTGAAATGAAGTTAAAAATGCACTGGAGTTTACAATGCTAAAAAAAATATTGTCTTTTTTTACGGTGCGCAAAAGCGCAAAAAAACCTCAAGGAAATATACCGATGAATGAATCGATATTGGAGCAGCCTGTGGCGGATGAGGTGGTGCGCAAATCATTTAGAATAGGTGTATTATCGTTTTGGTTAAAATTTGAACTTATTATTGTGATGGAAAAGATCAAAGCGTGACACCATGTGCGCGCTCCATAAAGAAACCTTGCTCTCTATTGCGGTTTAAGATTTTTCTTGAAAAATTTGCGCCATAGTAAAACCCGCTCTATGGCATTCCCTTAAAAAGATAGCTTATGCTTTATCATGATGAAAATACAAAAAAATGGCTGTATGGCTTGGTCACTCTGGAAGAATCTGTCGCTCATACAGATGATGAGCGATATTTTATCTTTTGCCTATTTATTTCTTACCAATGAAAAGTGATGAGCAAGCTTTTGTTCTATGGTGATGATGGTTAATGTTGAGGAATGATAATAGGGAATGGCCACTTGGGAATGAAGAGCTTTTAAGGCGATAGGGCAAAGGAGAATATATTCCGCTAAAGGGATGCGTTTCTTGAAAATAAAGTTGACCATTAAAATTACTTTTTTAAAATTTTTTTTGTCTATTCTTTATAGATGGTGAAAAAAGAGGCTTTGAGAGCATCAGAAATTTGGCAGTAAAGAAAATCAATTCAGTAGTTTGGCATAGTTTTTTATTTGAATAAAGCCATGGAGAGCTTTCTGTTTTGGAAGCTTTCTGCTTTTATGAGAAATATCCCCAGTTATCCAGAATTTTTCTGACTGTTATGGTTTTGTTTAGGTGAAGTCTTTTGCTTTTCATTGAAGTTTTTTGCAAAAAAAGGGGGATGAAAGGCAAAGAAATAATTTGAGGGCTGAAAATTTATTTGCTTTGTTGAAAGCTATGAGAGATGGGGTCGCGCATTGAAGTTTGAGGCAAATAGACAATATGATGTTCTTATATGGGGGAAACAGGTGGTGTGCTGATTTTTTCTTGGTGAGAGAAAGATGTGCTTCTCTCATTTTTTCTCTCTTGTGGAATGATATAGTTCCTAAACTTAAGCAGATGTTTGCGGTAGAAGGCGCGGGTGGAGGGCATAAAGCCTATTGATCAATAGACTTCTTTTTTGTGTCGTGCGTGATTGATATTTTTTAACACCTAAGGATTAGTTTTAATGATCTGTTGCTTTCTCGAAGGATATAGGCAACCATGTTAGGAGAATATACGCTGTTTATTGTGAAACAGTTTTCTAAAGGGAGAAGTGAAGGAGGTTATGAGCTTTACTGATTGGGTAAGTCTCTTTGTTTTAAGTTTGTGATCTTTACTTTTATGTGATGGTGGTTATGCTCTTATTGGATCGTTTAAATCAAAGGGGGAACTTAAATGACGAAAGGTGTGGTTTTCCACTTCTGCGTTCCTCTCTCTCCTTGCGGGGAAGCGGATACCGTTACGGATGTCTGTATATGTTTTCCTATATATGCTTATTTTTTAAAAAGCCAAAGGTGTAAAGGGGGTAAATGTTTAAGCATAAAAGCAACAACCTTATGAAATTCTTCCTCTGATAACCTTGGGACGCCATGTGAGCGAACTAAGACGGTTTACGAAGAACAGAGCGCCACCCCGTTGCCAATTCACGGGCTTGTTTTAAAGAGACATCTCTTAAAGCCCCCAAACCCATTTCGCGACGACGCCCGTGAATGGTATAGCGATAAATCCATTGAGCACCTCCATCTTTACGCTTATGATTTACTGAAGAAGCAAGCCGGCACCATCATTATATTTACCAGCCCCCAATGTTGCGACAGACCTTGCATTAAGACGGTTCATAAGAGCCATTTTTTAATCCTTTCTTATACAAATTTTATCCACACATTCATCCCGCTTGTGACGTGCAAAGGTGTGGTTTTGATTGATTCAAGATAAGCAGATTTAAAATGAGAGAATCTTGCGTTATTCGAGGGTCTAATTCAATATGAATAACGCTAGATTATCATTATAAATCAATGTGTTATCCGAAACGGTTGTCGCATAATTGCAGAGAATCCATGCTTTTTTCTGTTCTGGTAAGATCAAATCATGCGGAAAATCGCACCAAAAACTTGTCGAATGCGTGGTGCTGATTTGAGCCGATGTTTTATATGTGGGGGGTAAAGCGCATTGAGATCTCAAAATGTCTCATGTTCTCATCATGCGCTATGATCGTATTCCATCACACTATGCGGTTCTTTAAGGTGATAGATCTTCTGAAAAAGTGAACGGGGAAGACGTTGTGTTTTTATTCTCAAGGCATGGTTGACCATTCAATATTGATTGGTTCCCTTACTTAATCCTCTGATCGCTTTTCTGCCGCCAGCTTCTATCGAAATATTGCTGATAAATACAGAGAAGCAAAACAATAAAATACAGGTATCTGTTGTTTCTCTCTCCTTTTTAAGAGGAGGATATTGATAATAACATTAAATCTTCAAAGGCATGAAAAAGAAAACAGAGGGAAATTTTACAAACAAAAGATTGTTTCATCCTCTTTAATGTTTAAGGAGAAGTTTGATGAGAAGATGATGTTTGTGGACGCGTGTTAAGGAGACGATGTTTCCTGTTTTGGACTCTTTGTGTTAGCGTGTTCTTTTGCGGTGAAGACCCACGCGCTATACGGTTTTTTAAAAGAGCACGTATGCTGTGCTGCGTGGGGGAATTTTTTTTATATCTTGTAGCCTGAAAGAATGCCTTTTGATGTAATATAGAGGCTCATAAGGGTGAAAAGGAGGCTTGCAACCACATTCCAACCGGCAAATGAAAGAAAAAGAAAACGTGTAGGCGCTTCTGAACAAGAAGGCGGGTGAATGTTGTTTAATTGATTAAGAAGCTGGTTAATATCTGAGGTTTTTCGCGCAGCATTTAAACCACAACTGAGAGGAGCTTCCCAAAAGCCATATTCAACACCGGTATGATAAATGGCTAAAACAAGGCTGATGCTCATTAAGACAAAAACACATAAAAATAAAAGTTGTATCCAGGAAGACATGCGAAAAAACCATGCTCCAAAACCTGCTAAGAGCAAAAATGGTATGGCACCGTAATAGGGAAAACGCTCGATTAGACATAAATCGCAAGGAAGATACCCATCAAAATGTTCAAAACCAAGGGCGAGACCTACGGTAGCAGACAAGCAAAAAGCGAGAAAAAAAGCCCATAAACTTTGTTCTTTTCTGCTGGGTTCTAGATGAAGATGCTTGTTTAAAAGGGAATGAGAAGACAAAATACATGCCATTGGGTCTGTTCCTTATAAAAGCTGTTTGTTAAAAAAAACTATGAAAATCCCATAAATTAAAAGGAGACTGATACATCCCATAAAGATAATCCATTTGAAATGCTGTCTTAGAAAATTCATTGCTTTTTGTCCAAAATGTTTAATCAGCCACGCAAGAAGATAAAAACGAGCGCCTCGGGAAAAAATACAAATGAGAATGAAAAGTTCAAGATGTACATTCATCACACCTGCCAAAATTGTGACAATTTTGATGGGGGGAAGGTGAAAAAAACCTGATGTTATCAGTAAAATAATCAGAAATTGCAGGGTTGCATGGTTTTTTAGAGATTCAAAATTTTCAACTTTACCGTAAAATTCTAAAATGGGTTTGGCAAGGGTGTCATAGGCAAAATATCCGATAAACCAACCGGCAATCCCTCCTAAAACAGAACAAATCGTTGCAATCAAAGCATAGCGATAAACCCGCTTTTGACGGATAAGCAGCAGTGGGATATATAAAATATCTACGGGAATTGGAAAAAAAGAACTTTCAAGAAAGGCAATGAAACCAAGCCAATGTGGTGCTGTACGCCGATTTGCTAGAGAAATCGTCCAAAGCTTTAATTTATTTAATATCATGCGTTTTTTATAAATTTAAGTGGTAAAAACTTTACAAATGAGTTTGCTATAAATGAAATTGCTATAAATCCGATAAAAAAATATTCCATTAAATAGAGAAGAAAAGGAGAGGAATTCTTAAAAAATCAGAAGTCTGCTGTTGACGAATCTATCCTTCTTCATATAGTGCAAAGAAATAATCGGCAAGTCTGTCTTTATAGACCTGTCTGTATAACACAAGTGCGGGTGTGGTGGAACTGGTAGACGCGCCAGACTCAAAATCTGGTTCCGAAAGGAGTGTCGGTTCGAGTCCGACCACCCGCACCACTTGGATAAAGATTTCCTTTATCGATCAACACTTCCGCTTTATTCTGTCATCGTGCATCATATCGATTTGTAAAATATTGCGATTTATCAATATTCATTCTTTTGCCTGTTGAATGAACGACCTTGAAGATTAGAGGGGGCTCTTATTTTTTAATCTGTTGAATGCTAATCAACCAAAATCATGTCTCTTGCACATTTATCGGGCGCGCGTATCATGTTATCGGGCGTGCGTATCGTGTGTGCGTGCGGGGCCGTATAAGCTGGATGCGCTCGTGTGGTATAAAATTGTACAAGAAAATATGCCTTTTCATGAATCTTATTAGGTGTGAAGGGCTATCCTTGGAGGGGGAAAAAGTATAGGAAGCTTCCAGCATGCTCTTTGATGAAGAGTAAAGAGGGCGCCATTTTATTTTTAGATTTTATTTTTTATAGGCGTTGTGGTGAAATGGGTTTAAGGATTCAATATTTTTTGAAAATACACGCGCAAATGAGCAGGTGTATTGTGTGTGGGGGGAAAGGCTTTGGTTGGGAGCGTTCTCCTATGACATGAGAGCTGTGAGCCCAAAATGGGTTGGGAAACAAAAGCGTGAGGCGATGTGAAGCACCACTCTTTAAAAAGATACTGTTTGATTTTTGCTTGCTAAAGCAAACGTCAAAGGAGAGAGGGAAGCTGGAAAATGAGTTGCTACAAATGCTTTTTTCATCTTTACAATTTCATATTCTTCCCCAATGCGTTCTTCTCCAATCAGATTATCTCTTTTGTTTCAGGTATGACACCAACAGAGAGAGGCAATATCCTTGTTCCATTCTGGCAATAGAAGAGTTGTAAATAGCGTCATCTAAAGTGGGGTGATAGAAGGTAAGCCGTTTCACTATTGTTTTCAGTGTGTCTTGAATATTCAGGTGAGGGTTTGCTCATTGTTTTTTAAAGTTTAAGTGGAACCCATGAAGTGGGAAGTCAAGAGAAATTCACCCTAGAGTTGTTGTTTCTTTATAAACCGACATGAGGTTTAAAGGGAGGGAAAGATCTTTGTTTTTTTAAAGATGGGGCGCGAAATAAATTCCCGTGATCCTATCAAGTGATTTTACTTTAAGACAAAAAGTGATCGGTGAATTGATACTGAAAAAATGGATTATTTGTCGATGAAGAAGTATGCTTTTGAGAGGGGTGAAGAAGAGGTTGAAAATGAACACACTAGCTTCCTTTTTATGCTGCTGTTAGGGTATCATCAATTGCTGCTTTTGATGCGCAGTATGTATCTTTGTTTTAAAGAAATATCAGTGCTCTTATTTATTTCATACAATAGTCGTGCAGGTAAAGCTTTTATGTTTTTAATGCATCCTCTAAAAGGGGATATGCGAGAAGAACTTGCAAAAAGCTGCACTGTTTTGCGATCCTTTGTTGTTTTTGCAATCCTTTGTTGACAGTTGAGTACTGCTTTTTTAGGGTCTTCGTCTTTTTAAAAAAGGGAGGGGAGAGGCATAAAAAAAACCCTGTTTTAAACAGGGTTTTTAAAACGTTTCTTTTTCTATAAGACATTAGAATTTATAAGCGATGCCAAGGCGAAAATTATGCGCTTGATCGCTTATTTTAAGTTCATCATTTGCAAATTTCTTTTTAAAAAAATTTGTATAACGATATTCTGTACGCATGATAATGTCATCGGTCATGGCAAGATCAAAGCCACCACCAAGAGTATAACCGATCATTATTTTTGTTTTATCAAACACATTGCCAGAAGCAAATACTGTCGAATCTTCTTGCGATTTTGTTAAAAGTGATAGGATATATTGCATCTGTGTGTAGGCAACCCCCCCTGCAATATAAGGCATAAGACGATGGGCAGCAAAACCAATGCGTGCGCGCAAAGCCCCCCCCAATTTTTCTTTCAATGTTACACTGCTCACAACAATATCATCAATGTTGGGTATCGTTTCATCCTGAGCTGCAGGTTTTATAATAGGAATTTCGGCTTCTTGAAAGATAGCGTTAAGAGTGTCTAATTTATCGAGAATTTTCTTGCCATTATCCGTTTGGGTGTCTTTCCAACCAGACCAGATCATATCCGTATCAACACTGACAATAAGGTCATTTCCTAGGTCAATATTAGAACCTACATAAAAACCGCTGACAAGTCCTGATGGTTTTGGTGATAAATCTCTATTGACCAAAGCCCATTTTCCGCTCTTTTCTTCTGGCGTGTAATTTAAATTGCTCTTATTGGAAACATATCCAATTTGTCCCCCAAAATAAAAACCAGACCAAGAAAAAGGCGTAGAAAAAGTCACTGGCGCACCCCTTGAGGTTAAACCACTTGACGCTGAAATATTTGGTGTTGATGGCTGAAACATTACCGTATCAGCTGCTTGCGCTGTTGAAGCAGTCATAAAAGTTAAAAGAGAGAGTGCAATTAAACATTTTGTATTCATAAAACGTCCCCAATTTATTTCAATTACATAATGTATTATGCATAAATCAGTTAAAAAAATCTATACATAATTTCATTATGAAAAAATAAAATACACTAAAAATCCATAATTTTTCAGTGTTAAGCATTTTTAAAAAATGTATTTACCTTGCTCTTTTCCCATAAAAAATCTTAATTTTCAAAGCTCTTTTAGAGTTATGGCACTTTCAGTGCTCTCTGTATTTTATAAAACATTATGGTGTAATAAATAAAATTTTATCTTGTTGAAAAATATTATTTCTCAAACTAAAAAACACTTTTTTGTTATTTATATATAAATATACTATACATAACGATTTTTATTTTTGTGCTTAATATATATGCTGAATATCCATATCCTTCGTCTTAAAAAAGGGCAGAGGGGCCTTTCCTATTTTTTTTGCCGTTTTTCAATATTGTGTGTGCTTTTGTATGACGATAGCCTTGGGGAATGATAGCTTTGGGAATTTGAGAAAAAGAGCCCCTTTTTTCAATTGTTTTTTATTGATATGCCATGCTTACTTATGACGATCCAAGTGCATCATTTGGATTGATTCAATGAAATATTAAAGAGGGGGGAATATTAAAGAGGGGGGGGATATGAACAATAACAGGGGGTGAAGGGGGAGCGTATTCTTCCGGTTTCCTTTCATGTAAATTTTCATTCAGGAAAAATCATGAACCATTCTTCTCGTTCGTTTCAGCTAGAAAAGGGATGAGATTCTAAAAACCAAATGTCATTGGCAATTTTTTAATGAGAGCAGTAGGGATCAGCGTATGGAGTTAGGCATTTCCGAGAAATAGAGAAGGGCGCCATGATGAGCAGGCGCCTCAAATTGATTGCGCACTGTTTTAAAGGATATACTGTATTCTTGAAAGGGGATTGATTGTTTTGAGTAAAGGTCAAGGTCAAAACCTTGTGAGACATTGCGTTTTGTTCTGATAGATGTTGCTTCTATTGAGCATTCCCATCATTACTCTTCATAAAAAGGGCAAACTGGTTTCATCATATACTTGGATTGATTCTAAAACTGGGATTGATTCTAAAACTGGGATTGATTCTAAAACTAGGATTGATTCTAAAATGTTGTGGACCATCCCTTAGCTCTTCTCGACGGTTTATTAGAGGCATTTTAAGTCTTTTCTTACGATAATTTTATGTCATACATGCATCTCGATTATGAGGTGCAAGAAACATGGTTTGGGTTGATTTAATATAAATGGCTTTAAAATGAGAAAATCTTACGGGTATTTAGGACGCGCATTCAAGTTGAATAATGAGATATTATCATTATAAATCAATATACTATATATTTTCATCAGAGCTAAAATGGAGATGAAAACCTAAAGTAAACACTGTGAACAACGTTCATCGGGGTGACACACCCCGATGACTTTGAGGGATAAGGTTGAAGAAGTTTTCCTGTTCTTTATTGGCTTCTTTATTGAGGAGCGATCATCTTTTTTAAGATCAACCAGCCGGTCATAATCTTCTCCTAAAAACGCTTAGCTTTGAGGGTTTGAGTGCGCAAAGTTGTATCATTTTTATGCGCTGCTTTGGCAATTCTAGCGGCTTTTTCATAGCCAATTTCTAAAGCAAGAGTTTCTTTGGATTAAGAGCTAAAATGGAGATGAGAGCCTAAAATAAACAGAGCCTAGAATAAACACTGTGAGCAACGCTCATCGGGGTGACACACCCCGATGACTTTGAGGGATAAGGTTTAAGAAAATTTCCTGTTCTTTATTGGTTTCTTTATTGAGGAGCGATCATCTTTTTGGGATCAACCAGCCGGTCATA
Organism: Bartonella sp. ML70XJBT; assembly: GCF_028618425.1. NCBI lineage: Bacteria > Pseudomonadati > Pseudomonadota > Alphaproteobacteria > Hyphomicrobiales > Bartonellaceae > Bartonella > Bartonella sp. ML70XJBT. Next base: position 45,540 of record NZ_JAQISX010000012.1, on the reverse strand, counting down.
ATCTTCTCCAGAAACGCCTGCTTTGAGGGCTTCAGTGCGCAAAGTTGTATCATTTTTATGCGCTGCTTTGGCAATTTCAGCGGCTTTTTCATAGCCAATTTCTGGAGCAAGAGCTGTGACTAACATCAGTGAGCGCTCCATGAGGGCGTGAATATGAACGCGATTAGCGCGTAATCCTTGAATGCAATGCATATCAAAAGAACGCATGCAATCTCCAAGAAGGGTTATCGATTGTAAAACGTTATAGCCAATAACAGGTTTATAGACGTTAAGTTCAAAATGCCCTTGACTAGCGGCAAAGGTTACACTGGTATGATTGCCAAAAACTTGGGTTGCAACCATGGTCATGGCTTCACACTGGGTGGGGTTAACTTTGCCAGGCATAATAGAGGAACCGGGTTCATTTTCAGGTAAGTTGAGTTCGCCTAAGCCGGAACGGGGACCAGAACCTAAAAACCGAATGTCATTGGCAATTTTAAAGAGATCCGCGGCTAAGGCATTCAAGCTGCCATGGAAATGCGCAAGAGCACCATGATGCGCAAGCGCTTCAAATTTATTGTGTGCCGTCTTAAAGGGTATTCCTGTGAGGGTGCTGATTGTTTGTGCAAAGGCAACGTCAAAGCCTTTCGGGGCGTTGAGCCCTGTTCCCACAGCTGTTCCGCCTTGAGCAAGCATTTGAACATCAGCAAGGGCTGTTTCAATACGATGAAGATTGGCTTCCAGCGCGACCCGATAACCTGAAAATTCTTGTGCAAGCGTTAAGGGGGTGGCATCTTGTGTATGGGTGCGTCCAATTTTGATGATGTCAGCAAATTCTTCTTCTTTTTTCTTGAAAGTGGTAATGAGCGCTTCAAGAATAGGGAAAAGATGTTGGCGTGTTTGCAGCGTGGTAGCAATGTGAAGTGCCGTGGGAAAGGAATCGTTGGAGGATTGACTCATATTGACATGGTCATTGGGATGAACGGGCTTTTTGCTTCCCAGTTTTCCCCCCAAAAGCATGCTGGCATGGTTGGCGATCACTTCATTGACATTCATATTGCTTTGTGTCCCTGAGCCTGTTTGCCAAACAGAAAGGGGAAAATGCTCATCAAAAGCACCAGAGAGAACTTCATCAGCCGCTGTGACAATCGCTTTGCCGATCTTGGGAGAAAGTTTGCCTTTGTCCATATTGACAAGGGCGGCTGCTTTTTTCACAAGGCTTAGGGCGTAAATGATGGTAAGAGGCTGCTTTTCACTGCCAATATTAAAATTATGCAGAGAACGTTCAGTTTGTGCTCCCCAATAACGATCTTGGCGTACCGAAATCGTTCCAAAGCTATCCGTTTCCTGACGTGTTTCAACCATGATATAAGATCCTTTATTTGTTTACGGGTTCTTAAAAAAGCTAGATAACGCCAAATAGCAAGAAGAAGCAAGACGTGGAAGTTTTATTTATAGAGAAATTATTTTATGACTATCCTTGACATTGAGAAAGGCCGATTTTATATCTTGGATAGTGTTAGCACTCACACTTAGAGAGTGCTAGCAAGAACTTTCTAAGATTAATGCAATTATGTTCAGTTTTAAGGATTTAAAACATGGCTAATATACAATTCCGCCCACTTCACGATCGTGTCGTTGTTCGTCGGGTTGAATCTGAAAATAAAACCGCTGGTGGGATTATCATTCCTGATACAGCAAAAGAAAAACCACAAGAAGGCGAAGTGATCGCTGTTGGCAATGGCGCTTTGGATGATAACGGAAAGCGCGTGCCTTTAGAAGTCAAAACAGGGGACCGTATTTTGTTTGGAAAATGGTCTGGAACTGAAGTCAAGATTAATGGGGAAGACCTTTTAATCATGAAAGAATCTGACATTATGGGAATTATGGGCTAATTGAGAGCCCCTCAATTTTTCATTGTGTACTATTTTGAAAAAACTCCAAGGAGAAATTAAATGGCTGCTAAAGAAGTCAAATTTGGCCGTGAAGCGCGTGAGCGTTTGTTGCGCGGTGTCGACATCCTTGCTAATGCGGTTAAGGTGACACTCGGCCCTAAAGGGCGCAATGTGGTGATTGATAAATCATTTGGTGCTCCGCGCATCACAAAAGACGGTGTGTCCGTTGCAAAGGAAATCGAACTGGAAGACAAGTTCGAAAATATGGGTGCGCAAATGTTGCGCGAGGTTGCTTCTAAAACCAATGATATTGCTGGGGATGGAACAACAACGGCGACGGTGTTGGGACAAGCGATTGTGCAAGAAGGCGTTAAGGCTGTTGCTGCAGGCATGAACCCTATGGATCTTAAACGCGGGATTGATGCGGCTGTGGATGAAGTGGTGGCTAATCTTTTCAAAAAAGCCAAAAAGATCCAAACTTCAGCAGAAATTGCACAAGTTGGAACCATTTCTGCCAATGGTGCTGAAGAAATTGGTAAAATGATTGCTAACGCCATGGAAAAAGTCGGCAATGAAGGCGTCATTACCGTGGAAGAAGCTAAAACTGCTGAAACGGAATTGGAAGTTGTGGAAGGAATGCAGTTTGATCGTGGCTATCTTTCCCCTTACTTTGTTACCAATGCTGAGAAAATGGTTGCGGATCTTGATGATCCTTACATTCTCATTCACGAAAAGAAACTATCTAACTTGCAATCCTTACTCCCAGTTTTAGAAGCGGTTGTGCAGTCTGGAAAACCCCTTCTTATCATCGCTGAAGATGTGGAAGGTGAAGCTTTGGCAACGCTCGTGGTTAACAAGTTGCGTGGTGGTTTGAAAATTGCTGCTGTAAAAGCGCCTGGCTTTGGTGATCGCCGTAAAGCAATGTTAGAGGATATCGCTATCTTGACATCTGGACAGGTGATTTCTGAAGATGTGGGCATTAAGCTTGAAAATGTCACTTTGGATATGCTTGGACGTGCAAAGAAAGTGAATATTTCTAAAGAAAACACCACCATTATTGATGGTGCTGGACAAAAGTCTGAAATTACTGCTCGCGTCAATCAAATCAAGGCTCAGATTGAAGAAACAACTTCTGACTATGACCGTGAGAAATTGCAAGAAAGATTGGCTAAACTCGCTGGTGGTGTTGCTGTTATCCGTGTGGGTGGTGCAACAGAAGTTGAAGTGAAAGAAAAGAAAGACCGTGTGGATGATGCGTTGAATGCAACACGGGCGGCTGTGGAAGAAGGTATTGTTGCTGGTGGTGGTACCGCATTGTTGCGTGCAGCAAATGCATTGACCGTTAAAGGAAGCAATCCTGACCAAGAAGCTGGTATTCATATCGTTCGTCGTGCTCTTCAAGCACCTGCGCGTCAAATCGCAACCAATGCCGGTGAAGAAGCGGCTATTATCGTTGGCAAAGTGCTGGAAAATAATGCTGATACATTTGGTTACAATACTGCAACCGGTGAATTTGGTGATTTGATTGCTTTGGGAATTGTTGATCCTGTGAAGGTGGTCCGTTCTGCTCTCCAGAATGCAGCTTCAATTGCAAGTCTTCTTATTACAACAGAAGCAATGGTTGCTGAAATGCCAAAGAAAGAAACTCCAATGCCTCCAATGCCTGGTGGCGGAATGGGTGGAATGGGCGGAATGGATTTCTAAGCTTTTTCCCCTAGAGAGAATGAAGAAACGGGTCTTTTCGGCCCGTTTTTTTTAAATGCTTTTTCACGTTTTGCAATCGGTGAATTTGGTGATTTGATTGTTTTCAAGAATTGTTGATCCAGTGAAAGTTGTGCGTTCTGCTCTCCAGAATGCGGCTTCAATTGCTAGCCTGCTGATTACAACAGAAGCAATGGTTGCTGAAGTTCCAAAGAAAGATACACCAATGCCTCCAATGCTTAGGTGGCGGAATGGGTGGAATGGGCGGAATGGATTTCTAAGCTCTTATTCCATAGAAGTAATAAAGAAACGGGCTTTCTATGCTCGTTTTTTTAATGCTTTTTTTACGTTTCGTACAGTTTTTCCTTTTATGATAGTGATCTTATAGCATTTTGTTATTTTTCATTGGTTGATGTATCGCCATTGTGAATAGATCTCTCTCTTTTTCATGACTTTTTCTCTTGCATTTATGAGATGTTTTTATTGTGCGGGGATCGTGATTTTCTTTGAAAATATTTTATTGATAAAAATACAACTTTTTGATTTATAGTCATTTCTTTCTTATACAGTTCTATTTTTTCATTTTAAGTTTATGCATGCACCATTAAAAAAAATCCTGTGTTTGCGCTTTAGAAGGGCGAATGGTTTTTATGAACCAATGCAAGGGTTCGTACCCATTGAAAGTTGAAGAGAGAAAGTTGGACAGAGCATGTTGGGTCTTGTTTGTTTTTTTTATGAATAAGATGCTGGTGTTTAAGCTTTTCTCTGTTAAAGGGCTTTTGTATACTGGGACAAGCATATCTCTGTTTGGTTAATCTCTGCGATAGAAAGACAACCTCATTGAGAAAGAATGTAAAGGTATATAAGCACGCGTCTTGTCATCATCTTTTTGTTTTATGACTTTTAAAGGTATTTATAGTAATATCTTATTAAATAATGAAGATGATGCCTCAAACTTTTGTTGCTTGCGTATCTTTTTTTGTGAAATTTCGTCATTATGTAGCACTTGCACAAAACCAATGTTTATTAGTGATTTGTGTTATTTATTACCCTTAGCTCTATTATGAGTTTTGCATAACATTTCACAATTAGCTTTGTCGGTTGCACCCCCTTTACTCCAAGCGGTCACATGGTCTGCATCCATGTCGGCAAGTTTCCAAATTTTATTTTTATTGACATTGTCACTGATTGCACATAGCGGGCAGTTTGAAATACCATTCACTTCGGCATTGGCGGTTTGTTTGGCATAGGTTGATTTTTTGGTAGCTTCATCAAATACTCTTACATTAAGTAATTTTTTATCCATCATACCACCTAGCACATATTCAAAAGTTCCTTTACGGTCTTTGACATAAGGGTCTGCATATAGGGTTTTTACTTGCTCACTAATGGTTTGCGGATTGTAAGGCTTGGATTTGTAGGTTTCATATAGTCGTCCCCATTCTACCCCCCTGCATTTCTTTCTCAACAGTAGTAAAAATCCCTGATACCCAGTCAATTACGGTATTAAAATAGGTTTTTAGTTCGCTAATGTTGTCATCATGACGGTGACGGCTCATGTAGTCGCCTACATTGTTACGGCTGACCCATTCAAGGGCGGTGGCTAAAAAGTCTTGGCGTAAAGCTGATCCTCGCACATAACTCGCCCATTTGTTAATATTGGCGTTTTGGCTGTTGCTAAATTCGGCTTTTGCTAGGGTTACAAATTTGCCTGAATAGACAGCATTTAATAATTCTTGTTCATTGAGTGGTACGCCTGCAATGTTGATGGTTTTAAACCAGTTTTTAATTTCGATTTCCTCACCGTCACACACATATACTAAAAGATTGGTTTTATTAATCAAATCTTGCTGTTCAGGTGGTAGTGAGTTGAAATATTGCGGAGTCTTATTGTTATCCATGATGGCAAATTTATTGGTAACAAATCGCCCGATACTGGTAATGCGTTGCTGTCCGTCTAAAACCTCATAGATACCATCCCCTGTTTGGTTAAAATACAACAAACCCAATGGGTAGCCCTTTAGGATAGATTCGATAACGGCAACATCACGTTTACCATCAGCATAGATATAATTGCGTTGGTATTCAGGTTGAATGGTAAGTTTGCCAGATAAGCCAAATAAGCCTTTGCCTTCAAATTCGTTGTAGGTGAATCCATGACAGATATCGGCAATGGTATAGGTCTTAAGCGTGGTTTTCATAAATTATTCTTATTTCCCGTTAGATGCTTCGTCAGCGACAACATTTAACATTAGTTGGATTATAGAAATACAATCAAGGGCATTTTTAATTTTTAATTTTCGATATTTTGCGGTGCTAGACTTATTGAAATTATTTGACTGCATAGAGCCATAATATGATATCGTGTCATCAAGCATCATTTCTTTGGTAGCCCCACCGACAAAATAGACAACCAAATCTCGTTTCAAAAATAAATTATCATCGAAATACTGTTCATTTAAAAACTTAACTGTAGTCGCACTATAATCTATACCGCCTTTATTATTTTTAACGAACTGCCCGTTACTGTAATCAATACTAAAAAGAAAACGCAAATAGAAATCCCTATCCATTTCTATAGTTTTAACATGGTTAGTATAAGTCCCTAATATATCAAAATCTTTTATTATAGCCTCTGCTATTGGCTTAAATGGAAAAGAGGAGCGTATCTCTACTGTTTTTATGGCTTGATGTTCAATGTCTGACTGGTCTTTCCATCTTTTGATAATCTTTATATCAACTTGATTGATAGAATTATTTGACCTATCTATTTGTATAGAAACATTTTTACTTGTATTGTAGTGATTAAGCATAGTAAAGCATAATTGCTCAATGATAAGACCACACAAGCCTTTTAACTGAATTTCTCTTAAATTTCTTGTATCACCTGACGAATTGGCTGAATTAAAATTTATATTGCTTAAACGCTTTTTTGCAATCTCAACGATATTTTGAGTGTTTTGATTATCAGGTGTAAGCACTATACGCTGTATTCTAAATGGTAGATTGTTGAAATAATCACATCGGATCATGTGATTATTGTCAAACAGCATTTGCCCATCATTATAATCTATATATTCAATGTACATATTAGGCACTCTCATTATTCTGCTTGTATGAGGATTCGTGAGTACATTCGATTACCCTTAATGTAAGCACGGTCTAACTTACCATTCCAATCAGCAACAGCTAAATCACTTAATAATCCATTTTTGACATCTAAATCCATACCAATAATTTTAAATTGTTCAGGGTTGTGTTTGTCTAAAAAGCTAATAGGAACACCCATAATACCTTTATAATCGCTTGGTGTGGCGATAGTTACGGGGACCTCAATGGCGTTGTAATTATCGTATTTTTGATAAGCATTTTTCCCTTGAATTTTCTTATTAAATTTAAGATTTTCTGCCATTGTCATCAGTTGCAAGGGTTGATGTCGTCTGCCATGGTCGATATTTGTAAACCAACGAACGCCTTTTACACGAATATATTTATTCCCCTCGTCATCAATTCTAAATCCTGCTGCTTCAAGTGGGTAGCTTTCAGGTACTCTAAACTCTCTATCACCACTATTAATGGTCGCACCTAACCATGCTTCATTGTTTTTAATGAGTGAAAATATGTCTTTACAGGTAATGGCGTTCATATTTCCAATAATGGAAAATTGTTTATCCGCTTCCACTATCCATGCCAAAAATTCACGAAATAGCGAAAAGGGTGGATTGGTGATAATCATATCCGCTTCATCTCGCAAGGCTTTGATTTCATCTGTTTTAAAATCCCCTGTGCCATTAAGGTAATGCCATTGCAAATCCTTAATATCGACTTTGCCGTCATGGTTATTGTCTTTATCAAGGATGAATATTTTACCCTGTTTTACCGATTTATCTTTGTCATAATTCGGGCTTTGAGTTTCAAATAAAGACGGCTGATAATCAGCTTGTAAATCTTTACTGGTATGTGCGTAACTGGTGCTAATGAGTTTTTTCAAGCCAAATCGTTCAAAGTTTTGAGCGAAATACTTGGTAAAATTACTCCAATCGGGGTCGTCACATGGTAAAAAGACAATTTTACCTCGAAAAACGTTAGCGTCATAGTCAAGGTAGGATTGCATTTCCTTTTCAATATCGTTGTATTGCGTGTAAAACTCATCCTTTTTGGCACTTTTGGCTTTAGATAAGCCACTATTTTTACTTTCAAGATGTGCATCATTATTAAACATATTAAAATCTTCTCAATAAGACCAACTCAAAACTATCGTTTATAAAAAATGTTATTAAATCAAACGAATTTTATTGCACCCAATTGCAGTTAAAACCTGCAACATAAAGTCCGCCCCAAAAGCTCCGCGAGAAATCTTATTGCTAAGGTTTTGTGGGGTTTCCTCAATACCTAAGTCTTTTAACTTTTCTGCCACATCAGCATAGCTAAGGTTTCTAAGGACAATTTCCGCTTTAACAATGCCCTTGGCTTTATTTCGCCATTCATTGCTCTTTGAGTGTTTCATGTCGTATTTTCTCACTATTTAAAACATATAATCATTATAAACGATTATAAATCTATTGTCAAAATTTGTTATAAAGCGTATAATCATCTCAAACGATGATTAACAGGCTTAAATTATGACAAAACACCTCTTACTAACAGCCCATGCTCGTAGTGTGTCGTCACTAGGCATTGTTCGGTTAAGTGATGACAAGTGCCATGCTATGCTGTGTAAATTGCGTTGGGGTAGTACAGAAATCGTGGTTTGTCCGAAATGCCAAGTACAAAATAAAGCCTATTACATTACCAGTCGTAAACAATGATAATGTGAGCATTGCAAACATCGCTTTAGTGTAACATCAAGCATTTTCTTATACCTCACAAGTGGAGGGAGCTAGGGTAAAATACTTAAAGAAAATAAAAATGCCTCTCATGAATATTTTCAAATAGTCAGTTTTTTATAAACAGAGTTTTTATAAATGGGGGTTTTTATAAATATTGGGGATTAGTAATGTGTAGGGTGGTGTCTGATTGCTCTTTTTTTTAAAGTGTAAAGAAAGGGGATTTTAGGAAAGTTAATACTTTTTGCGTTGTTTACTTATGCAATTATTAAAAAAATATCTCTAAATATTTTTAAATTTTTTCGCGATGGTATCTTCCCGATGGGATTTGTGAAGAATGTAAAATATTTTTTATTATCAATATGTTATTTAAAAATGTACGTTGGTATGATCATTTTCTTATGTTAGCAAAGTTGTTGACTCACGCGTTTGTTAAAAATCTCTTTTCATGCCGGTAGAATTAATGTCGCTATAATGCCTGAAAATTCATTGTATAATAGCGTTTGTGAAGCGTGAAAATTCTCCATGAGACGTGAAAAATTATGCATAAAAGCTTCCCGTGTATTCAAAATAACGGGTGTTTTTGAAGATTGAACACGTCTCATGTTTCGTGGTTTACTTTAGAGTTGAATATTTGACTTTTGTGTAAAAATACTTGCCAAAGCATCCATGATACGTGAAAAATCAAGCGCTAATAGAAAAATGATGAATATAACCCACTTCGTATAGCGTGACATCACTTTTATACTTTTATAAGTCATGATGATTTCTTGGAGAATTTCTTTTTCCTTTTCTGTAAGTTCTGTTTGTTTTCTAGCCATGTTGCCACCCACACAAGCCTTCCCCTTGTTTGTTATGCTTTAAAATATCTCTGGCGAGATTTGAACTGATGTTCGTAAGATCTTTTTTGTCTAAATAAATGGGCATCCAACCAATGCAGGCTGAAGGCTCATTGATTGTTTTTATCGCGCAACCAGTTGTTAAGAGCAGCGCGCACATCAGCATCACTTTTTTGATTAATTTCATTTTCCACCTCGAGCCGTGTTGTTGATGACTTTAGCATTTTTTCTGTTTGCTTTTGCTGTTCAATCTTTTTTCCAAGCCTAAAAGCTTTTGTTAAAGCGATAAAAAAAGCGCTCAGAGCCGCTCCTGTAATCATTAGATTTTTTTTCATCCAGCCCATCATAAGCGTTGCTCCCGAAAGCGTTTTGCGACAAAGAAAATGCCAAAACAGGCGGCTAAAACCATGATGGTTGCCAAAGCCCATTGCACTGGACCATTGCCTGCCAATAAGCCTCCAAGTCCAGAAAAAGAACCAATAATGGGTGTTAGCGCTTCTGCTTTAAAAAAACCCATGGGTTCTTTTGTTTCAACAGTTTGATAATTGGGAGAAACATAAGCTCCTTTTGCCCATAAGCCCGCCTCTGCTGCACGACGATGCACAAGACCGTGAAGACGTTTTCCACCTGCTTTCGTCCATTTTTGTAATTCAGCAGGGACGGCTTCATATTCGTTGTTATTGAGTTTTTTAAGCAGGGTTGATTTGCAAAAAGCCACTATTCCTACATTATAGCAAAACGATACGAGTGCAGCGAATTGTTCATCTGTTAAGGAAACCGTCACATTTTTTGCAACAGCATTTTCAAATTGTCTTAAATCTCGAGAAAGAATTTCTTCGGCTTGTTTTTCCGTGATGATCATACCCTTGTGAACAAATGGTTTGCCAGCCGTACTGGTATGGCCATAGCCAATTGTCCATACCCCAATGGTATCTTTATAGGCTTCTAAACGCAACCCTTCCCATTGTTTAATGAGTGCAAGCCCTTCTGACGATATTTTTCTCATTTGCTTCTCCATAAAATAAAGCCTCACATTCATGTGAGGCTGGTTGACAGATTAAAAATGAATTTTTTCACGCTTCAAGAATAGAAAAGGCGTAAAATTTTGATGAAATCAAAAGGTTGGTCATGACATTTCTAGGGGATATTTCCAGTGGACCTTCCAAAAGGGATAAAAGGGGATATTCCAAAGGGGATATTCCAAGGGGGGAATACTTGGTTGGGGGCGATGTAGGCTCATCGCTGTGTGCAAGGGGCATAGGGTTGAGTGTAGAGAGAGCTTGTATGGAACGCTAGAAGCTATTGCTCGTGCGGTAGGGTTGGTATTGATAACATGGGGCATGTGGAGAGTGTTGAGGGAGAGGGGCCGGTGTGGTGGTGATGCGGGTTAGGGGCTCAAACTTTTTGAGGGATATGGCGGGTCATATTTTGCTCTTTTGAGAAAAGGATAGTGGTGCAAAAGAGTAAGGTGTTTTGTGAAGGAGAAGAGGGGGTGTTTTTCTTTGGTTGATGGTGAGGATTGGTTTTGAGATTTCCTCTGTGGGCTGGTTTTTTTAAGGGTGTCTTGTTGGTGGGAGCTGTTGATTGAGCTACGATAAGCGTACTCCGTTGCGGTTATTTGATCCGATGGCATGAAAGTGCTTGAGAGGAAGTGATATTCTTAGAAAAATAAGCGTGGGTATAGGCTTTGATTGAAGACGAAAGCATTCAATATTTTACTCGTTTAGCGTTTTGTCTATCGACATCAAGGATTATTGCGAACAAGAGCTTTGGGGAGAATAAGAGCTTTGGAATTTTTATACAGTTTTAAAAGAGGCTGGTTTTGAGAGAAAATTTGATAGGATAACAGCCTTTTGCTTTTAACAGACAAGTTGTTTGCTATTTTTGCTTTATGAATGAATGGAAAAGCCGCTTTTCTTATTGCAATCTTAGCCATAAAAAAGCAGTGTTTTGTACTTGATGAAGAGGGAATAGGGGAAAAGACTTAAAATTACATCATCAAAGATTTGTATTCCGTAATCCTTTTTTTGTGGGGGGAAACAGACATGGTTTTTTCCCCTTTTTCCGTTAAGTTTTTTTCAAACCTCTCAGTTAGAGTTTCCCCTTTTTTGTTGACTTTTTCATGGGCGGCTTCTGGATTGGTTTTGAGATAGTGTTCAAGACGTCTTTTTCCTTGCGCATGTTTATAAAAAGTGGTTGGAAGATAGGAATCTAACTTTTCAGCGGGTAAAGGTGTCTTGGGTTCACATAATACACCCTTAACATTATCCTTGTGCATTCTTGTTAATTTATCAGATTCAAGATGAAGCTTTTTGGCAAGGTTTAAACTGAACATCCCGCATTCAGCAGCGCTTCGCTGAATATCCATTTCGGCCATGGCAAAAGAATAAGGAGAGAGTGGAAGACTTGCAAGGGTTTGATTTATTTTTATTCCTAGTTTCCAAGCACTGATATTATTGAATGTTGTAGGTTCAAACATGATCAAAGATATTTTATCATCAATAATTTTATAATCCATCGCCGCAAAATGGATTCTGCTTCCCATATTGACGATAAATTGGGAAGATTTTGCGCCACTTTCAATTGTTTCTTTGAGTGCGTGGGTAAGTTTTTCAGCTGTAAGAGCTAATTTCAGATTCATCCCTGGATATTTCCTGTTGGCTTTTTCGACGAGAGCCGGCATCAGTCTAATATCGGTATCTTCATAATTAGCAAAAATCCAATGGCCTGTGATGAGATCATCTTCTAAGTCTGCAATAATTGCTTTTAATTCTTCAGAGCTAGGGGGTACATTTTCTTCTTCTAGGGCGTTTTTTTGTAAACGGGCAATAAGGCTTTCTAAGGATTCATCGGGGCTTGGATCTTCTCGTGCATGTCTGCTCTCTTGCGCACTTGCCCCTTCTTGTGTGGGGAATGAATGAGGAGGAGATGAATCTTGTGGTTTCATATGATTAATCTTATCTCTTGATAATTGATCGGCAATATTATTTTCTTACATTCTGACCAAATGATGTTTTGAAAAAAAAGCACTTGTCTCTTGAAGATTAAAAGAAAAAATCATTTTTGTGATCTTTTTATAAGAAAGTTTTTAAAGACAGAAGCTTTCTTCGTTTAAAAAAATCTGCGTGTTTTTTACAGCTATAAAATCTGTAAAAATTGGAGGAAATTTTCAGGTGTTTGCAACGCTATTTTTATATTTTAAGTTTTTTCTATTGCCGGGCTCATTTCCATGAAGAGAGGACAGCCTTTTTTCAACAGTTCCTTCGTGTGAAAAAATGATATCATCCAAAAGAGCCATTGAGCCAACAATGCCTATTTTTTCAACAAATATTCCCTGAAATATTCCCTGTGGACTTTTTCCGCAAAAAAGATCATTTTCATCCTCTGCGATCAAATTATCCTGCTATGCTCGTAAAACACTGTCCTTTGAGGGTGTCTGTTTCTTAAAGATCGGTTATGATATGTTTTTTAAAGCTGTGGGGGCTTTAGGCTGGTTTGTTGTGCTTTAAGCCCCCGCAAATCGGCTGAAAGGGGGAAGCGCTTTCTGTGGATCTCAAGTGTTCCTTGGTTTGAAAGGCTTTGTTTCTTTACAAAGCAATGTGGGTTTACCTTAATCCTTTGAGATGTAGGGCTTTGCAGTGTGGGGTGGCTTAAAATATACTGTGCATCAACAGAGATTACTGTGTTTAGCTTATTGCTGTTCGTGTTCTTGCTCAGCGTTTTTGTGATCTCTTGTATTGGTGGTTTTAGTTTTTTTTAAGGGGGCGGGTGCTTTATGGGAAGGGGTGTGGAGCCAGTTTGCTTTGAAGATCTCGAAAGACTGGTATGCGTGCGATAAAACAAAGGCAATTAAAAAGACAGAAATTAAAAAAGACAGAAGGTATTCCCAAACAGTCAATTTTTAACGCTTCAAACAGTTACCCCCCTAAACAGTAAAACTTTTTTACAACGCTAGGATATTGTTTCTATTTTATGTATTGCCCCTATTGTTGCAAAACATAAAGGTTTAATAGTGATTGATTTAACGGTGATTTAGTGATGAAATTTAGACACAAAAACCCCTTTACCGCGTCTGTCATTAAATACGATTTTTCATCTTCTGTCAACAAAAAACAATGATTTTTCCTTTTTTATCCTGGAAATAAAGCTATACGAAAAAAGCGCATTCATTAGGTGTATCTGGGGGGTGTATCTGGGGGGTGTATCTGGGGGGTGTATCCCGGGGGGCTGGAAAATATATTGCCTTATATGAGGAAGTTTTTTTGATACGGCTTTTTGATGGGGGAAAGAACATTCCTTTGAGAAAGAAAGGGAAAGGTGTATGAGGGGAGCGGCTTTTTACAACAGAGGTTTTTTTGAAGAGAGGGACATTGCTCGTAAAACACTGCCCTTTGAGAGCGTCTGTTTCTTAAAGATCAAATGTGATATGTTTTTTTTTAAGCTGTGGAGGGCTCTGGCTGGTTTGTTGTGCTTTAAGCTCGCAACTCCTATTGACAAGGGAAAGCCCTGTTGTTTTCACGTGCAATTGAGGTTTATTTTTTTAAACTGGCGTGGGGTTTTAGATGCTTTAGCTTTTGTGATGGGGGTTAGTGAATGCTCTTTTGGCTGGAACAGTCAAAATGTTTATAAAGGGCATCAAGAATAAGGCGTAGTGAGTCAACAAGCGTTGGTAGGGGCTGATCTTCACTCACAAGATATTGTAAGGCCGCATGAAAGTTGTGTTGACGATGCAGATTTTGTGCTTCTTTAATCGCTTCTTGCATCGCTTCATAGCGTTGCGTTGCTTTTTCAACCCATTGATTTTTTGCTTTCTCATCAGAGGCGTTATGCTTAAAGCCGTCATAATAGCCGTTTGGTAAACCTTTGGCACATAAATAGTCGTTTCTGGTTTGTAAATATTGTTGCGCCGTGTCGTATTGCTCTTGACTGATGCCGGATGAATCCCCTTTATAGCCAAGCAAACAAAGACGCCCAATATAGGTCCCCACAAGCGGATTTTTGGCTTCTTGTAAGCTTAAACCAAAGTGTTTTGCACGCATTTCAATGGCTGATTGGAGCGCTGATTGAGAGGCTGATTTTCGAAGACCTTTGGCACGTGAAATACGGCCATTGGGCTCTCTGAGTTTACCTGTTATTTTCGGTCTACCGCGTTTTTTACCTATTTTCATGAATTTACCATTTGAATGAAAAAGAAACTGTCTATTGCGGGGGACAGGGATTGTAAAAAGCACTTGAAGAAAATAATGGAGGAAGAAATATTGGGCGGCTATGAGCTATGGCAGCGCAAAGGAGACGGAAGTCTTTAAGTGTAAAAGTAACGTGGTGGGGTACAAAAAATCATCTTTAAGATATTTCCTATCATTTTTATTCCACCCCCATCATGCTTATCTTTTTAGCAGAGATCGCAGATGATTTGCTTTCTACAGATTTCTCAACGGCTCGAGAAAAAAGTGAAAAATTTTTCTCATATGTGAATGAAAAGTCATATGTGAGTGAAAAAATAAAATTCCACGAGGCTTTCTCCCTTAATTTTTCTCATACAGTCCTTATCTCATAAGGCTTTATTTCTTCTCATAAAATTATTGGGGGATTCTTTGGGCTGATTGGGCTTTTTTCTTGATGAGCACTTTGCGAAAACTTTTCAATTATCTCCTTATGATAAAGGCATTCATTTGCCCTTGGGGGTTTTGCTCTTGGGGGTTTTGCTCTTGGGCGGCGGCGGCGGAGAGGGATATAGAGGCTTTTATTTTTGAGCGCTGGACCAAAATGTCTGATCTTCCTCACGCTGTTTGAGCCCTTATTTTTTCATAGAGTCCTCTTATAAAGGTAGTCCTCTATAGAGGATTTTTGCCGGAGAGTGAAGGGGGAGAGAACGCTTGTAAAACAGACTTATTCATGCGCGTTATTATAACATAAGATGTCCTCTACTTTCAAATAAAATAATTATTTATCGGTTTAAAATAAATGCTCAAGAATCAAGCGATTGGGTTTGGTGATGTTCTTTTTATCTCCTTTATAGAAGCTATAAGTTTTCTTTTGCTGTTTTGAAGCTGGGCATAAGAAGGGGGTCCTGTCGTTTAAAGGGGGTGATGCCCTATCCAAAAAAACTGAAGATCGCCAGAGAAAAGCGATATTTAAGAGAAAAGCGATATTTAAGAGAAAAGCGATATTTAAGAGAAATGTGGTTTTTAAAAAGAAAAGGGGCGTTTATAAAACTTGGGGTATAAAGCTGGGAGCTTGTGAGAGACAAAACTTTTCTTGTTAATGTTAAAAGAAGGGCTTTTTAATTGAAGAAATTTGAAAGATGTTGTCGGGGCATTTGGGCTTATAAGCATTGAGAGAAAGTGTATTGTTGTCCCGTATTCAAGGCGTTTTTTAAAAGAAAGTAAAAAAGTTTAAAAGAAAGTATTAGCGCTTGCGTCATGATGAGAAGAGTGCTAGAGAGCTCCATCACGCTGTTTCGTGTGTTATCAAATATTGAAGCGTGAGTATTTTAGATATGGGGGTGATCCATATGATGAGAGATCAATCACAACAGAAACCTGCCCGTGAGGGGACAGCTTTTATCTCACAGTCCGTGTTAGAACAGTCAGCAGCTTTTAAAAAGGGCATGGTTCTCTCCACAAAAGATTATGTCATCATTTGTTGCTTGGCTATCCTCTTATTGGTGCTTTTTGTCACTTCTCTCTCTATGAAGCCTTGGGAATTTTTTGACATTTCTAAAGAACAGCTTCAAGCAATGGAGTCCCAAAGTTTTCAAGAAATGACTCAAAACTCTTTTAAAAATCCTATCATTGAAAATCTGCGTGATGCGGGGTGGAAGGGTGTTTGGGCTTTTTTATGTTTTATACCGTCAATAATTTTGAGTGCTCTTGTTATTTTTTTTCCACTCTTTTTTATTCTCCTCGCCATTTTTAAACGGGACGTGAAGGAAATGATGCAGCTGTGGGAAACAGTGTCAGAGCAGCAACCTTTAGATAACCAATCTCTCGACACAAGATTATAGGGGGAACATGTGAACGCTTCTTTCATCATTGGATGGTTGATTGGCGCAGGAACAACAATCTTTATTTGTGGTGCATGTTTCTTGGTACTCTTTTCTACCGCGAAGATCGTTTTGGCACTTTATTATTCTTTGATAAAACGGACAATCTTGTTATTGAAAAGGCGATGGAAATTAAACAAGAGTCCAGCGCAGAATTTGAGGCATGATCAGACAGAGAGAAGGGGACAGACAGCCCTTGCGACACAATTGAGTGCTCTTTCTTTTAAAGAATCTTTGGAACTTTCAAGAGAAGAGTCTCGAATACTTTTTTTGATCACTTTCGTTATGTTGGTGCTTTTCGTTGGTTTTATCGTTTTTGCAGCTTTTCTTCCAAAATCTGCGATTTTTTTACACAATCATACGTCTATACTGCTTTACGTTATTGACTTTGTCATGGGGCTGCTGTTTTGGGTCTGGTCGTATATTGTGGTGGCTTTGCCTATCATTTTAATTCTCTATAGTCTCCTTCAGTGTGGCGTGGAAAAAACAGTCAAGAAATTAGAAATATTTGCTTGAGCAGAGAATGGAAATAATGAATTTCATCTCAAGGCGATAGAGAAAAAAGGCGATAGAGAAAAAAGGGGAACGTTATGATAAAATATTTGGCTCTTTTAGGGGGCCTCATTGTTGTCATTTTAATATTTATGGTCCTTGTTAGGTTTCCTTACCGGTTGATCAAGAACATGAGGGTTTCCTTTAAACTTGCTCGAGAGTTGAAAAAGAATACGACGCAACAAAAGCAAGCCATACAACAATTGTGTAATGACTGCCAAGAAATGAAAAGACAGAATCTCACGCATAAGACCCTTGAGGAAAAAATGCGCTTGCTTAATTTCAAAGAATCTCTGCCTCTTTATGCAAAAGAATGTAAAATAATCTTTTCTATCCTTATTCTTATTTTTCTTCTAGAACTTACTGTCTCTACCACGAATTTCGTATGGTGGAAGAGTGATCGTGTTGCCTTTATCATGCTGATCTGGACCCCTATATGGGTAGGAACTCTGCTCGTTGTTCCCATCATTGGGGTCATGGGTATAAAATTAACCAGAAAATTAAGAGAAACGCTTCTAAAATTGGACGAAGCCATAGAACAGCGCGATCAGGCAATTCGTGTGCAGAATGCGCAAAGTGAAAAAGAGCAAGGGGGAACAAAATGACCAGTAGTCTTATAACATTAGCAGTCTGTTCTATTCTGTTATTTACGCTCTTAAATGCTTTAATATGGGTGCCCATTGTTGTCATTTATTATCTGTTTATCAAGCGTGCGCGGCTCTATTGTCGTGTGAAAAAAGAATTAAAATGTGTGCTCAATGAACGTGATAGCGCCTTACAACAGATCGCTCAAAAGTGAAAAAGTGAAAAACAGCAGCCTGTTTGATCAGAAAAAGCTTTCGCTTGTTTGGACCGACTATAAAAAAATATTCACTCTTTCGACCGTCATGGTGACACTTCCGACAATTATAATGGTTATCGTGAAGGTATGGAGAAGGAAGGACTTTTTTTCTATGAGTGTCTTAGAGCCATTGGTATGGGTATTTGCCGGTGCTTTTTTATTCTTACCCATTGTTTTTATAATGCTTTTTATCGTTACCCATCAGTTGAAGAAAATGATAGGGCAATTGGAAGAAGAGATTGAGCAGAAAAAAACACCGATGATCCTCTATCATGAACTCTCTCATAAAATCGAGGGGGAAAAGTGAAGAAAAAGAAGAAAATAAAGCATTCTACTCTTTTTTTAGCATCTTGGGGCTTTCGCGCTTTAAGGGGCGGTGGTAAGACCCTTTGAGCACAAAAGCTTTTATGAGCTTTTAATAGGAGGCTTTAAGACAAGCATAAAATCCATTTCCACCATGCTTTGGTGATGGTTTAAGGGTAGGCTTTGGTGATCGCTTGGTGGACTCCAAGCTGTTCTCAAGATAAAGCAATGCGCGGATGATTTTCTTGAACTGTTTTGCTTTTCTTGTAAAAAGTGCTTCTCTTGGAAAAAAATACCACTTAAGAACTTTAGAACCAGAGACTGAAAAAATCTGCAAGCGTGAAGGAGAAAGTGTACAATTCTACAATAGAGAGATGGCTTTTATAAAAAAGTGGGTTGAGGAGACAAAATAGGTCTTTAGACAACGAGGAAATAAGAGAAAAGAAAGATATATGATGCGCAGAGAAAATATGCCTTTGAAGCTAAAAGAAAAAATGCTTTCCTCCTATTGTTTTTATAAAAGATGAGAAAAGATAAGATAAAGACAAGTGTAATTGATCTCAAAGCCATTCATGGTGATGAATTGTATTCATTATCAGGAACAAAGTTTCGCTTTATGCAAATAGCTTAAAATTTTAGATAAATGAGGGTAAAAAATGAGACATAATGGGGGGAATTTAAGATCAGATAGGGGGAGAAATTCAAGATCAGATCAGGAATTATCAGATCAGGAATTGCGGTCTTTTTCTTTAGAAGAAATGTTGCTGACACGCAAAAATTATAAAATTATCTTTTGCTTTGCTTTTATTCTTGAGGCTTTTAAAGGGGTACTTGTACTGTTATTTAAGTGGGATTTGACAGATTGGTGGAATTATAGTCTTTTCATTCTCATATTAATATTGTTTGTTCTATCAGTGCTTCTTTTTTTATTGATCCCTGTTGCTTTTGTGGTCCGTGTTATTTTTACGCATTTGTTGAAAAAAAAGATTGCTCAGTTAGAGAAAGTCATTGGTCAAGCGGAGAAAAATTCCTTCTTAACAAAGGTAAGTGCGTGAAGAGGAGGGCAAAATGAATATACAAGTCTTTCTATCTTTTCATGCCTTCTAGGAGCACTTTTATGGGCGTGATGTTTGATCAAGGGAAAAAATGAGTGGTTGATCTCAAAGTGGTTGGGTTGATCGTACTAAATTGAATTCATTGTAAGGATAAAAGCGTCATTTCATGAAAATAGCTTTAAAATTTTAGACAAATTTTAGACAAATGAGGGATAAAAAATGAGGCAGCATGAAAAAAATGCAGCATTGGATGGAAAACCACGGTTTTTTTCGTTGGAAGAAGCGTTTTTGACACGCAAAAATTATAAAGTCATCTTTTGCATGACTTTCACTCTTTCAGCTTTGAGAACGGCTCTCTTCTTACCAGCATTGCTTGAGGTGAAGTTGACAGAGTGGGAAGGTAGTGTCGCGGCTATTCTCTTGTTTATCATGTTGTTTATATTAGATTTAGTTTTTTTATTGATCCCTGTTGCTTTTGTGGTCCGTGTTATTTTTACGCATTTGTTGAAAAAAAAGATTGCTCAGTTGGAGCAAGCAACCTACAAACGGATAGCGACATATCGGCAAACGAGTGCGTGAAGGGGAGAGCAAAATGAGAGATATCGTTGTCCTATTTTCATGGGGTATGGGCGTGACGCTTTTTACACTGATTTCTGCTGTGGTCATGATGTTTATTTGGGCATTGTATTATTCTGCTTTTAAGCGGGTGAGATTATATAGCCAAGTGAGGAAAGAATTAAGATATGTGCTTAAACAACCGGTCTCTTTTGAACCGCTGAGTGGAGAAATACCGATGATGAAGCCATCATTTGAGGAAAAAGAATACAAGGATTTTTCTCTTGCTGATGAGGAAATTCTCACGATGGAAAGTGCAACGGCGCTTTTAAAGAGTTTGGGGGGAAGGATAGAAATTGAAGGAAAAGGGGATCATTTGGCAACCTTCTTTTTACCAGATCGTGAAGTACAGTTTCTTTATAATGCTGAGAAGGGGTATCCGCAATTTGATTGTGCCATTGCGGTGGTTTCTGGTATCCATGCGGCGGCTTGCCAAACGATCGATCCTTATAATTCTGGAAGCTTGATTTCTCTCGAATTGAGTTTTGATCTGAAGGGATTGGAAATTTTTGAAGAAAAGATCAGTGCGGGGTGTTTACGCCATGCGCTTGAGAAAGCTTTAGAAAAGGCTATGGGCGAGGTTGATCTTGGCAACATGCTCCGTTCTCAATATCATATTCTTCCGTGGGAACACAAAGTTGTGGACCTTAAGTTTTCATCTTATTCGCTGCGTTATCTTGCGGCTCTCGCTTTGATAGGGGATGTTGAAACTTTAGACTCCTATCACAAAAGCTTTATGAAAGGTGAGAGACTGGGCTTTGAAACAAGCATTCAAGAAGAGCATCTGGAACGCGCGATAGCGATTGCTAAGGCGGTAGAAGAGACAAAACAGCCCAGTTATGATCTGCTTCAACAGACGGCAAAGAGTTTTTCTATGGAGGTGGAGAGTTATGACTATTTTAGAATCAAAGATCCAAATTTTTGCAATAGAAGACGCTCTGGTTACGAAAATTTGCTCGAGGAAAAAAGAGAAGAATTAAGGCAACAGGGATATACAGTATACGAAAAGGACACGATTTGTGAGGTTGATGGGAAAAAAGCGCGTCCCCATATTCTTTACATGAAGGATGGAGAAGTAGAATATATGGATGTAAAATTTAAGATTGATAAAAAAATTATTGAGAAGAATAAAGAATTTAGATAAATCACATAAAACTCAAATCTTAAAATAGCGTATAAGAATGAGAAAAACAGAGGGGATCAATGCAGGAGAAAAACGCAATATTGGGAGAGTCTTTCTTTTCATGCAAAAAATTTATGCTCTCTTTAGTGGCGGGCTGTAAGGGGGGGGAAAGGGATCAAATGATCGGGCGCTCCTTTTACACAATGTTTTACACAATGTTTTATACGGGCCTTATCATGATGGCTTTAGAAGTTCCTGCGGGTGCAAAAGCTCTGACAGAGCCAGAGCAGTGGACAAGATGGAAGGGAATCGGGTCTCTTATTTTTCTCTTACCGGTGTTGATTTGGTTTTGTCTTCTCACGCCTCTTCCAATCCTTTGGGGGATTCGTCGCGTTAAAGAGCGCAAATTGGAAAAAAATAAGGCAAAAGCTGAAAGAAGAAACAAAGCTGTCAAAGATCGATTGATGAGATGATCGCCATGAAGAGGGAGATTATTGTCCTTTTTATTTTTTTTCTGCCATTTGGTTGTTTTCTTCTCGAGGCTGTGACGGTCTTTGCTCTTTTTGTCATGATGATGATTATGGTGCCTTATTATTCTTTAATCAAGCGTTTGAGGCTCTATTTCAGAGTAAAAGAACAAAGACGTTTGATGAAAGAACAGCCGCAGCGTTTTTGTTTCTCTAAAAAAAGCCTTAAAGAGATCGTGCAGCAAAATTTAGCACCGAACACAGAAATAAGTTCTCATGCGTTTAAAAAATGGTTCTCTTTTTCCAATAAAGATTATGTTATCCACGCGTGCCTCTCTTTTATCGTTATGGTTTTCAAAGTTTATGTCTATGTGACTTTCTATACAGAGGTAAATTTTTTGAATGATGAGGAGAGATTTATCTCTATGATTATTTTCTTTTTTTACTTTGTTGTTTGCTCGGCATGTATTTTTGCAACGGTTCCTGTTATTATAATCCTTCGTGAAATTTTAACCTCTCGGCTAAAAAAGAAGATTCAGCAATTGGAAGAAGTGACTAAAGCCCCCCCAATCACTTAATTTATAAAGGGAAGAGGCAATTAATTTATAAAGGAGAGAGGTGAAAATGCATAATGAGATGGCGGCGGCTTATACGATCGCTTTTATGACTCTGCTGGGGGGGCTTTTGGATTTGTTCTTAATGGTCCCCATTGTGGCACTGTATATTTCTTTTATCAAACGTTTGATATCCTATTATAAGGTTACACGGCAATTAAATGCAGCGCTAAAAAAGCGCGTGTAGTTCTCAATGACGTAGAGGAATCCTTTTAGATCGTGCCCTTGCTTCATGGTCTTGAGGGGGGGATGATGCACACCGTTGTTTCTTTCATTTTACATTTGCTTTTGCTTTTGTGTGAAGGGGGCTGATACCAATCAATTGGCTAATAGGTTTGAGATGGTATTGGCTTTCTAC
The DNA here is from genome assembly GCF_028618425.1 of Bartonella sp. ML70XJBT. NCBI lineage: Bacteria > Pseudomonadati > Pseudomonadota > Alphaproteobacteria > Hyphomicrobiales > Bartonellaceae > Bartonella > Bartonella sp. ML70XJBT. The sequence continues at coordinate 23,327 of NZ_JAQISX010000012.1, read as the reverse complement.
GGTTTTCTGTGAATGAGTACAATCGTAAAAACGTGGAACTGTAAGCATAAGGGGCTTTTATCAAGAGTATGAGGAATTGGGGATGATTGGGTGAAGAGGGCGTGAATGGAGGTGTAGGGGTAAATGGAGGTGTTGGAAAAGTACAGGGGAAAGGTTGAAATGGTACGGGGAAATTAGGGAAAGTTTTGTTTGGAGAATGGGGGAAAGGTGGAATTGCTGGGGATTTGAGGGCTGGGAAAGCCGTTATGTGGAGCATGAGGTTTGGGGAAGATATGAGAAAAGCATGGGGAAAGAGCGTGGAAGTGTGGGGAAAGATTCTCTCTTCATTTATTGAAAGGTTTGGCTTTTAAAGGGATCGTCTTTATTGTCTGCTCAAGATTACCATAGAGACGTGTTTATTCTCAATGCTGATGATTTTGAGAGAGTGTCGTTTAAGAAAAAGTTCGCAGCACAAAGTTTGGAGGGCGCTTGCTTGTTCAAGAAAAGCAAAAGGAGGGATTGAATTACAAGTTTTGTTTCTTCAGATGATTTTTTATGACATCGAGGATCTGTTGACTTATCTCCTGATGGGTCAGCCAGCGTGAACCTTTTGATGTTTTCTTTTGTCCTAATTGAATAGAGATGAAATCAACCTTATTTTTGCGTGCGCACTCAGTGATCATTTGATCATGAAGGTTGGAACCAAAAATATGAAGAATACACGGTGGTTTAGGCAAAAGCGCTAACTGTTCAATTAACGCGCAAGAAAAGGCAAAGGCGGATGAATGAATCCATAATATGCAATATTTTAAACCATGCCATTGCTTCACGGCTTCTAAAAATTGTGTCCGTGATGGCGCACAATCATAATCCAACGGGATACACAACTGCTGTTTTTGTAATGCCTCAAGCTGAACTTTGGGGGAAAGAAAGCGTGCGGCGATAATGGCTTCTTTTGGCTTAAGAGATTGACAAAAAGGAGAGAGCATTCCTGTGCCCCCTACGATTAAATAACGATATTGCGTATCCTTTTTTTGCATGTCTCCCCCTTTTGCTTTAAATGCGTTGCTTTAAAAATGTACACATTTCACCAGAAAGTCGTTTACAACGTGTTTGTATCTCTGTGTTTGTATCTCTTTCCTTATAAACTTGCCAAGGAAAACCTTTACCCTCTAAGGAAAAATCTTCGTTTAAAAGAGGTTATTTGTCATCGCGCGTCATCCATAAAGTGGACGCACTGACCTGCCATTAATGTGCAGATGGTGGTGCGCATTTGGGGGGGGCACTCTCATGAGAGATAAGCACAACGGGTTTATTTCAAAAGGCATTATAAGCGCAAGAATCAAGCGTATTTTTTTAAACACACAACTATGAGCCTTTAAAAAAGGGCATTTGAGATCCCTCGCACCACTGCAATGGTTTTTACAAACGAGCCGACCACAGCACTTGAATGAGCCTCACTTTGATGATGATTGGGATCGACATTCAGGCAAGAGGGGGTGCTTTGTCAATCAATCCAATGAAGTGGGGTCCTCTGTTTTACAAAGCGATCCGCTAAACTGGTTCGTTGTTATTCATGAGAGGTGATGCGCAGACCACAAAATATTGCTCTCTTCAAGAGGATTTTTTCCCTGAAAGGTCTCACAGCAAGGCTTAAGGTTTATCAGTAAGAATGCTCAATATCCCTTATGCTGTCATAAAGAGCAATTGTGATTGTATTCCATGGTCATGGAATCAATAAACCAAGTATTGTTGAAAAAACATTCCTTAAAATGTGGAAGAGAACGTTCGCACTTTCATTTATGCTAAAACATTCTATCTCAAAAATAGCTGCGATCTCAATGGCTATTGATGAATATATTTTTCATTATTGGTTTGTAAGCCCCCCCAATGAAAAGTAGAAAAGCTCTCCTTTGAGCGATTATTGATCCTTCGTTGAATGAGCGTGCATTAAGATTTTTCATGGTCCATTTTTTTAGGTTGAATTTTTTAGATTGCATCAATCACTTTCTTGAAAATCATGAAACTGGGTTAGAGGGAAATGATTGAGAAAAAATGCTTTTTATGAACCTTCTCAAAGAGGCTGGTGTTGTGGGGGTGTGCGGGGATGGTATGGTGGTGGATAGGGGACTGTGGGGCGGCTGGTGTTGCTTGTGGGCGTGTGGTGGGGGGCCGCAGGGGGGGCTGGTAAGGGCGGTGCGGGGATGGCTGTTCGTGATGGGGTGGATAGGCGGTTGTGGAGGCTGGTGAGGGTTGTTCGTAAGCGGGGGTGATGGAATGAGGTGCTGTATTTTTATAGATTTATCAGAGTGTTATTGCGATACCATTCGTGGGGAGCTATGAAATGGGGGTGATAAGCCTTGGTTTGGCAGTGTTCAGGCGCGTGCTTCTTTATAACAAAACCGTGAAGAGGCGGTCTTTAATGGTTGGCATTATCAAGATTGAGGATATCTTGCTCTCTTTAAGGATTTCTATTGGGTGAGAATGCGTTTTACTTAAGAGATGGTTTGTGTCAAGAAAGAAAAAAGAGTTTTGCCAATAAGGGAATTTTGTAAATAAGGGACGAGCAAATGAAGGGAAAAAATTCAATAGGGGGTAAAGGACCGCGCTCTTTTGCTGTTGAAGAGTCCTTTCTTTCCTATAAAGAGCATAGTATCATTTTTCTTATTTCTGTGATCGTTGCGCTGTGTGGGTGGTTTTTTTTGATATTCTTAGAATTCAAAAAGCCGTTGACTATTGCTCAAGAGAACACGCGTTTTGCCTTCTTTGTGCTGCGTGAAGTCATCATGGTCTGTGTGTTTGCTTTGATGCCTGTTTTCTTGGTGCTTTATCTCATCTTAACGCATTTGTTGAAGAAAAAGATTCAGCAGTTGAATGAAATACTTTTGCAACGGGGGCAAACAACCAATCAACAAAATCATCCCGCAAAAATCGATAGAGAAAATATAAGCCGTTTTTTTATCGCATTCCTTTGTTTTATCATTTTGCTTGAAGTGTCTTTTACGGCAGGCGTTGTCATGCTGATTTTGGAATTTTATTCTTTTTTCTTTAAGCGCGTGAGATTGTATTGTAACGTGAAACACGAATTAAAACATGTCAAGAGCCAAGGGCTCTCACCATTATCGTGAGGGGGAAGAAGCCATGTTCAGCCATTCTCGTGATACAACGCGTGACACAAGAAGAGGAGAGGGGTGAAGAATCATCAGAGAGGGTGATGATGCCCATGTTGTTTGTGAGGAGGAAAATGCTTTTAACGTCATTTGGAGGGTAAGAGCGTTTTTAAAAAAAGAGCGTTTTTTTAAATCTCTGGGAGATTGATTCGAAAATAAGAAAAGAGCCATGGAGAGGAGAACCATGTATCGCACTTTTCATAGGGCGTGAAAAAGGGGGGGGCTTAAAAGAGGGGGTGTGAAAAAGAAATGCGCTTGTATAATAAAGGGAAGAGCAAATGAAGGGGAAAAAATCAGTATTTTATAACGAACTGCTCAATTTTTTTGAGAAAGAGTATTCTTCTGTGCGAGAGTATTTTGTCATGTGTCTCCTCTCACTCATGATTGAGCTTTAGAAACAGAATCTTCTTTCTACCCTTGTTGGAGTCCCAAGAGCCATTGACAGGGGGGCAGGCTAGTTCTCTTTTTCACGCTGTATGTGCGCTCTGGACAGTTATTGGTGTGGGTGTTGTGGTTTTGATCCCCGTTATGGTGATCCTCTACATCATATTGTGGTGTTTGTTGCTTAAAAAGGCGCGCATATTGAACAAAATAAATGAGCAACGGGGGAAAATAACCCCTCAGCAAAAACAGCGCGATAAAAAGGGTGTGAGCGTAAAAATGGACGAGCTTCTTGTGACAATATTGGGTCTTGTACTTATATTCGTGACAGTTTGGTTTGCAATTGTTCCCATGATGATTTTGCAACTTTATTATGGTGTCTTTAAGTTGGCGAGAAGATATGGTTTTTTAAAAAAAGAACTAAAAAGCCTGTTGAAAGAACAAGATACAGCCTTTGAAAAATCATGAGCGAAGGAAATTTTTTTGAGAAAATGCTGAGAAATTGAAGATTGATGGGGGGTGCTCTCGATAACATTTTGCCTTTGAAGTTTTGGGGCTTAAGGGGCGGCCATACAACATTGCTCTAAAGGAATGGGGAGGGTGAATGGCATTTTTTGGGAAAAAAGCGCAAATTGTCGACGGTCATTAGAGTAAGGGCTGTGTGGGAGTAAGGGCTGTGTGGGATTAAAGACCGCGTGGGGTGAGAGGTGTGTGTGGAGCTTAGAATGGAAGCTTTGGGCTTATTTCATCATTTGAGTGGAGAGGATCGGTAAAAGAGCCGTTTTGGGTAGGCGATTGCGGTCTTTAAGGGCTGGTTCCCTATTCTTCAGCGCCTTGTTTATAGAGGTTTTGAGATGAATTTTATAGCGTGAGAGCTCGGAAATTTTCTTGACAAAAGGGGAGCTTTTGGGGAAAGAAAAAGCGCGGATTGGAACTTATGTGTTTTTAAAGATTGGCGCGGGTTGAAAATCTTCACTGTTTGAGGAAGGAAAGCGGGGAAAGATCCCACAAATATTATTATTTTTATATTATTATTTTTTATGATTTTATACATGAGGCAAGCCATGAACCGCCTGTGCTCTTTTTTTGAGTCTGGATTTTACCTGCATGCCTCAGTTGCAAAAAAATCCAGAAATGAGAAGAAGCGCTCTTGTGTATGAGAGCTCATAAACTCTCTCTCGCATAGGCTTTAGCAAAGAATGAGAGGGGGGCTTTGTTAAAGAGTGAGAGGGAATAAATGAAAGAGCAAAATTGGAAATCAGAGAAAGAAACGCATAAAAGTACCCATTCTTTTGCGTTCCAGCAAGCGTTGCTCTCACCAAAGGATTATAAAGTTATCTTCGCTCTTGCTGTTCTCATTATCCTTTGGAGAATGATTCTAGAAACACCAGATGTCTTAAATTGGCAGCTGACAGGGTGGCAATATACGGTGCATCTCGTAATCTTTAAGGCGACGAACTTCATTATGGGCTGTGCCATTCTTTTTATTCCGGTGATGTTCCGGATTCGTCGCAGCGTGACGGGGCAATTGCAAGAAAATATTCAAAAATTAGAAGAAGCATTCTTGTGTACGAGAGCTCATAAACTCTCTCTCGCATAGGCTTTAGCAAAGAATAAAAGGGGGCTTTAGCCAAGAATGAGAGGGAAAAATGAACAGTAATCCTATCGTCGTACGTCTCTTGGATCCCGAGTTCTGGGTGATGATTGTTGTTTTCATGGTCATATATCATGCTGGTTTTGGCTTTTTATATCTCTGTCTTCAAACGGATGAAAATGAATTTCAAAGTGAAAGGCGCGCTGGAACGCGTGCTGAAAGAAAATGATCTGGCAACACAGCAGTTTTGGAAAGACGAAGCTGTGGTGCTGGAGAGGCGTTTGGAACAAGAGGGAAAAGAGTTCTTGATCGATGATGATGAAATTCTCACCATGGAAAGTGCAACAGCGCTGTTAAAAAGCTTGGGGTGGTCTGTAGAATTGATGAGAAAAGGTGATCATGTGGCAATGCTCTTTTTGCGCTCTTTTTGCCTGATCGCGAAGTGCAGTTTCTCTATAATGAGAAACACATAGAAGAATTTTCACCCTTTGATCGCGGACTTCTCGTGATGAGCGGTATTTTTGCGGCGGCTTGTTATACCATTAATCCTCTTAATTCTGGGGTTTTGCCAACGGTATTTATGAATTTTGTCCCCAATGGATTGGAAATTTTTGAAGAAAAAGTAAGTGCGCAGCGTTTAAAGAAAGAACTTGATAAAACTTTAGCATGGATCATGGAAGAGGATTCTTTGCATGAAATGCTTTGCTCTCAATATCGTATTCCACCTTGGGAAAGAGACTCTTTAGTATGGTCAACCGTTGAAGCAGAGCTGGCTCCTTATGCGCTATTGCATCTTGCTGCTCTTGCCTTGCTGGGGGATGTGGAGACTTTAGGTGCTTATGATGCAAGTTTTTCGCGAGGGGATAAGCTTGGCTTTGATGAAACCATTGAAAAAATCCATCTGGAACGCGCAATGGTGATGGCTCAAGAGGTGAAAAGGGTAGGAAATTTTAGTTACGATTTGCTGGAACGGGTGGCAAAACTCTGCGCCATAGACGTGGAAGATTATCAACTTTTCAGAATGAGAGATCCGAATGCGTGCAATAAAAAACGAGATTTTCATCAAAAAATAGTCGAGGAGAAAAAACAAGAATTAAAGGAACAAGGATATGTTGTGAGTGATGAACCTCTCGTCGTAGAAGCTGAGGGAGTCAAACATGCTCCTGATATTACTTATATCAAAGATGGTGAGCCTGCATTTATGGATATAAAAATTGATTAGTTTCCTTAACGTGTTTTTTTAAAAATCCCTCTTATTTTAAAGCACAAACATACTTGGTGAAAGAAGCCAAGCATCATGATTGAGATGCTTGTACATCAAATAAATATAAGGGCTGGTAAATTTGTCTCTTTTTTGTTTTTTAAGAAAAGGAGCTTCATTATGTGAGAAAAAGCACGCTAAAGATGAGAAAATATTTAAGCTTAAGTGAAAAAAACATCATTATTGACTGCGTAAAACACTGTTGTTTCCCGTGTGGGAATATGGGTATGAAATCTAAGGGATATGGTGCTTTGTTTATTGAGGCTGAAAAGTGAATTTTCGCAAGCCACACTGCCCACGCGCATTTTCTTGAAAATGAGAAGAATTGACTGTAAAACGGCAAAATTATGGTTTATCTTTGACTAAAGTCGTATGAGCTCTAGAGCTTAAGGGCTAGAGCCTGAGAACCCTTCAAAAGGAGGAATAATTAAATCAAGTGCTGTTTTTGAGCAGCTGATTTTGGGTCCATAGAAATACAATTTTTGGGTCCATAGAAATACAATACAAATTAAAATAAAAGCCCTTTTAAAAAAGGGCTTTTATTTCATTTTATGTTATATACAAAATGTATAAAACTTTATTTTAAGAACTTTTTTATCTTATACTTTTGCAGAAACCATTTGCATAAAATATATCAATATTGAGACTAAAAAACTAGCAATGGCATTTAATAAACTTTTTCCTTTTTCATAGATATCATCTATTGATGCTTGTTCTGATGCAGTTCTATTCGCTGTTCTCAGTATATTCAATGTATCCAATGGGCTCATTACTTGTGTAAAAAGATGTAAATGTGTCTTTTTAACAGTATAAGGAGCAACAATAGGAGAGGGCGCTTGATTGACTATACGATCAGACTTTTGAATCGCAAGAGCTAAACCGCTTGTAATTGCCCCCGCTATAAAAAAATATCTGATATTCATAGTTTTTCTCCTATATTTATTTATAGAAATAAATATCGATACGTATCATATATAAATTCACTTTAAATGACTATAGTAAAAATACAAAAGTCATAAAAAAGAATAAACTTTGTCTATATTTTGACAAAATTTACCCTTAATTAGCTAAACAAAATTCTTTGTGATTCTATTTTACGGATATTTTAAAAAAACTCGAAAGCTTTGTCCGGAAGTGGAATCCCGTAAGATGGGTGGCAAAAGAATTGCTGTAAAAGTTCTTTTTGTACCATTGACCAAAGATTTATAAAATGAGGGTTCATTAAAATTAAAATGAGACGTGATGAAAATTGAGTCAAACCCGTAAAGGGAAGGATACACTCTTTTTTAAGGCTAGAGTGCATCCTTTATGAGACTTGGATATATGCCATGAGGGTTAGGCATATATCCCTTGAGGGGAAGGATGCACTCTTTTGAAGGCGGAGTGCATCCTTTATGAGACTTGGATATATGCCATGAGGGTTAGGCATATATCCCTTGAGGGGAAGGATGCACTCTTTTTGAAGGCGGAGTGCATCCTTTATGAGACTTGGATATATGCCGTGAGGGTTAGGCATATATCCCTTGAGGGGAAGGATGCACTCTTTTGAGGTCTAGAGTGCATCCTTTACTAAGACTTGGATATATGCCGTGAGGGTTAGGCATATATCCCTTGAGGGGAAGGATGCACTCTTTTGAGGGCTAGAGTGCATCCTTTATAAGACTTGGATATATGCCATGAGGGTTAGGCATGTATCCGATGGGGGATGGGTGCACTCTATCTTGCATCAAAGAGTGCATCCATAGGGGAAGGCATATCTCATAAAAACAGAGAAAGCCCAAGAGATTTACTTTATCTCTAGCGGTTTGTGTATTTTATAAATATTTTCTTTGTCTCCTCAATATTTGAGAGGGTTATAGAGTAAGACTCACTAATGAAGGTTAGTGTAACGAGTATTGAGATCTCTATGAGAATTAAGATATTTTTGTGCTATTTTTTTGTCTTTTTCTTGATTTTATTAGATCGCACAAAATTTATGAGGCATTTGTCCTTAATTCGGCTTTTGATTGCACCAATGGATTTGATTAATATTTCATTGATTTTAATAGCTTTATTCATATCGGCTTTAAAGAATGGTCCTTTAATCATAGGACATAATAAATTGAGTCAATTTTTGTGATCCCTTAAATCTTTGACGTGTTTTATTTTATACGGGCTCTTTTGCTTGTAATGAGTCGATGGTTTGATGAATTTTAAGGGGGTTTGATGAATTTTAAGGGGGTTGATGAATTTTAAGATAAAGAGGAAAAGCCCGTGTTAAAAGATAAGGAAGTCTCATGAGAATTGGCTCTTTTAGGCTAAAATTTCTAAGATGAAGAGCTGAAAACTATAATTCATCAATCCGTTGCCCGGATAAAATCCCCTATTGATATTTTAACGATAAAGAAAAACATTCGTGATTCTGTTGCGTCATAAAACAGCGTATGTTGTAAAATAGCTTCTCTCTTAAACTCTTGGTCTTTTGATAAATTCTTTGTCTTTTGAGAAAATTCTTTTGAGGAAAAATTTTGTCCTTTGAGGGGGAATTTTTAAGTTGATTGGAAAAAAGAATATTCTTTTTTGCAGGGAGACCTTATGGAAGAAAAGTACAAAGTTTAAGAGGGTTTTTAAGACGATGCAGCCATAAAAAAGCCCTCTGCTTTAAACAGAAGGCAAGAATTAAGAAGATTTCCAACATTGGGTCGTAAAAATATCAAAAAAGAATAAATTTAGAAAACTTACTTTTCTATAGCTAACAGAAAATCAAAAAGAGAGCAATATAAAAATACTTTTTACAAAAAAGAAAACTTTGCTTTTTATGCCTTAAAACATCATGAATACTTCTTTTCCATTGAATGTTTATTTTGTAATTCATTTTCAGCTTAAATCTTTAAAGATGTTATGACATATGAAACCATATTTATTCTTCAATAAAAAAACAACAAAAGACCCCCCATGGCGATAGATCGGTGCAGTAGGTTGGTGTGGTAGGCTGGTGCAGTAGGCTGGTGTTGTAGGTTTGCGGGATGGGTTGGTGTGGGGAGGGGGCTTTGTTTGTTTTAAGGGCGGGCGTGTTGCGTATGAGGGTTTTGTGAAGCGCGCGTGTTTTTTTAAAATTGGGGATGGTGAGAGCTGTTGGGGGGATGGGCGGGATTATTCCGAATGTTTATGGTTTGCATAACCCCAATGAAAGGCAAGTAAGTCTAAACAATCGCGTAAATGATCGGCAAGGGAGTTTTGTTTGCGTTTTGAAGGGCTTAATTCTTTGATCGCTTGTCCATAACCAATAACCCGTTCAAGCAGTGAATAGCCAAGAATACCTAGTTGTCCTTTGATGGTTTTTAAATGATTGGAGGCTTCTATTTGCTGTTCAATGGGGTGGGTATAGCCTTGGCTAGAGGAAACTTTTTCACGGGTGTAGTCAAGGCTCATGTGGAGATCGGCTTGACTGTAACGCCAGTAAAAATAAAAACGTTCTGCGGCTTTATATTGTGCCTTACTGATATGGCCTTTTGCATATAAAAGCGCAATGGGACGGCTGTGTGCATTGACAAGAACTTTGATCGTGCGCGGGTTGCTGGAACTTTCTGGATGAGTAGACTGAAAATAAGGATTGCTCGTTTCAAGGGCGATTTCTTGCGTCTTTAAATGCCCCATGTGTTTTTCTTTCTGTTTTTCTTTCTCGTGAAGCTCAAGAGGGTGTGTGTTTTTTCTCTTATCTTGATGGGTCATCTCATCTCCTTAGAATAAAGTCGTTTGATTCTCGTTTTTTTAAAAAATATTGCCTATCCATTGTCTGTTTTGGGAAAAGAGGGGGGTCTGTTTTGGGGAAAAGAGAGGGGGGGCTTAGAAGAAGACATGGGGCGGGCGGGTGTGTTGCGTATAAGGGTTTTGGTAAAGCGCGCGTGTTTTTTTAAGTGTGGCAGGCATGGTGAGCTGTTGGGGGGATGTGCGTGGTGCGTATGCGGTCTTGGGGATGGCTTGGATTGTTGTGCTGTGGGGGGGAGCGCGCCATGGATTTTGCCTCTTGAAAAGAGGGGTGTTTTGTTGCATGGTAAATTTTCCTTGAATGGCTTGATGAGCGAATAATTTGATGGGGGCGGCCATGGCGTTGCGCAGGTTTTTGTCTTTGAAGAGACTGGTGTTTTTTGGCATTTTGATTGCTGTCTTTTGGGCTGTTTATGGGGAAATGAAGGCGTTGGGGATGACGTGGGGCGTATTTTTACGGGCTGTGGCATTTTATGGTATTCCCGGCATTCTCCTTATGGTGGGGTATGAAATACTGCAGCGGCGTGGTGTAGATAAGGTTTTGTTCTTCAAGATGCTGTTGTTTGGCTTCATTTTTGTTGCTGTCACTCATTTTATTTATGAGCAAGCGGAGCATTTGGGCATGACCTGGCTTTGGTTCTCCAATAGGTGGGTGTTTGACGTCCTTTGGTGTCTTGTTCTTGGACTTGTTTTGGCACTTATTGATCGAGGGGCAAAACGCTTTGGTATAACTTGGTTTGATTTTCTTTATATGGGAGGGGAGAGTTCGGTTGTGCCTAAAGCCTTGTTCTGGAAAAGAATGGCAATTGGCTGCATTGTCCTCCTTTGCCTCGTCTGTGCTCTTGTGGCGGCCCAAGTATTTCTGTGTGACAAGGAGAAAATGTTGGGGCTTGTTTGTATAGAGTCGTGTTTTCGGCAATGGTGAATAGGATATGGGGGTGAATAGGATATGGGTGAAATTGTTGTCCTTGGATTTCGCCTCTTGGAGAGAGAGGGGTGCATTGTGAACGTTTTTTTTTGTGCGATTTGATGAGAGAGTGCGTTGATGCTACTTGAGGGGTTATTTTTACTGTTATTGGTCTGCATTTTGGCTGTTGGCTTGGTTTTTCTTCATAAGGCAGCTGCGCGCCGCGGGGTGAGAGGCTGGCTGCTTTTTTGGAGATGGGTGGTCTTGTATGGCTTGATGGCTCTTTATCTTGGTTTTATTTGTGCAGGTGTTAGAAGTGTCCCTGTGAGCGAGGCGTTATTGTTGAAAGGGGCGGTATTTTCTTGCATTTTTACCGCTGTCCTTGGTGTGATGCATCTCAGCGTAAAAAGTCTGCCTGTGGCTTGGGTTAGGTTTGTGAAGTTGATCCTCTTTTGTGGCATGATAGGGGTTATCTTGTGGCTTTTTGTGGTGGGCGTCGGCGTTATGAATAGCACCAGAGGGCTGTTCTTGAAGGTGTTGGTCTTGGCACTCTTGTGGAAATTGCTCTTGTGGTTCTTTATACGCGCGCAGAGCGATACTCTGGTGCAGAGGGTGTTGTATGTTTTGAATTATTTGCTGTTTATCTGTATTTGGGTTCTTGTCCTTTCCTTTGCTTTTCTGGGAGCAGAGCGTTTGGGGTGGAGTTGGCTTTGGTTCTCGAATCAGGATGTATCGTCCATTATGAGAATAAGTCTCTTTCTTTTGATTTATCAGGGAGTGAAGTCTGCGCGTCGTGATGTTGGGAGTTTTTTTAAAAAAGTGGGTTTTTAAGGGGCATTAAAGATAACGTCGGGGAGAAGATTGTTCAAAAGAACAGCGATAGCGGTAGGTTTGGGGGTCAAACCAAAGCCCTACTTTGCCTTCAAAATCGCCAGAACGTTGTTTGGCAATATTCATAATGACACCGGGGCGTTTGGTTAAATCGGCTTTTTCTTGCGCTAGCGAGGCGGCAAAAATTTTGTCTTCTAAAGACCGATTACGCCAAATGGTGATGATATTAAAGGCATTCGCTCCAATTTCTGAGGCGCCTTTAATATCTTCTGTTCCGGGGATATCTTTATCCAGTCCTCCTTTGCGGGCGTGGGCGACAAGATGAATATGTACATTGTTTAAAATAGCCCAATCAACCATTTTATAAACCGCTTGTTCTTGTCCTGCATAATCATCACAGACAATGCCAAGGCGCATGAGACTGTCGATAATAAATTGATCGCACCCATAGCGCGCACGACAATAGTCAAAGACATCAAGCAAGGTGTCGACACTTGATTTGCCAACATGTTCATAAAGAATAAGCCCATCGTCTAAAAAATGTAAAATGCGTTCAATGGTCTCTTTTGTAGGCTTTTCTAAGCCGCCCGTTTGTTTGGTTAAACGCCGAAGCGATTGTTCTCCTTTCATTTCTAGCGAGGCTAAGCAAAGGCGACTGTTTTGCGCAATCCAGTGGGGAATACAGTCGGATAACAATTGGCTTTTACCTGCACCACTCGCTCCACTCCACAGTGTTAATTCTCCAGGGCGAAAATGCAATTTATCTTTAAGTTTAGGATAGGGAACCGTATAGCCAAGATGTTTTTCAGGCTCTGGCCAAAAAAGCCCAATCACTTGATCTTTATAGTCTAAGGCGCGCCGTAAACCTTCGGGGGCAAAGCTTTTGGCAGAAGTAAAAGCCGCTTTTATCGTGGCCGCATCAACTTTTGCGGTTAAACACTCATTGGCATCTTTATGGGGTAAGTGCACACGGTAGCAACGGTGACGTCCAAGCCTGCTGGCAATTTCACGGGCGGCTTCTTCTCCGGGCTGGTCCATATCGGTGGCTAAAAAAATAGTTTCAAACGCTTCTAAATGATCAAATTCATTTTCAATCCAATTGTGCTTGCCTCCTCTTCCACCGCCAAAGGGGACAGAGACCGCCGGATAGCCATAGGCGGCAAGCGATAGCGCATCAATTTCCCCTTCTGTGATGACAATTGTCCGGTTTGTTGAAGAAAGCATGGGAAATAACGCAGGGTCTATGGAGGCATGCTGAGGTATCTGCGGAGTACTGTGGGTTGAGGCGGCCGGTTCAGGGGTGTGCGTGGTGGTGTGGGGTGTGGGTTGAGAGGACTGCGTGGCGCTGTGGGGTGTGGGCGTGGGCTTTGGGGGGGGTGTGTGGTCTGTAGGGTAAAGGGCTTGCCAACCAAATAAAATCGGTTCACATTGGGCTGTTGTGGGTTTTGTTTTGGCGCCTGCTTGAGCAAGTCGTTCTTTGACTAAAGCAAGGGTGCCATCGGGCTTATAAAAGGGGAAAATAATTTTTTCTCCCTCTTCTCCTATGCGGTAGCGCTTGATAACCTCTAGAGGAATATGGCGTTCTTTGTGGAGATAGGTTTTGACACGATTTTTGGGGGGATGCCCTTTGGGAACCGGTGGACGTCGATAGGAACGTTGAGGAACCATAAAGGGTTGGGGGCGTGTGAGATTGAGAGTTGCGCGTGCTTCTTCGAGTGCTTGAGAGAGATTAATGCCTTTGACTTCACACCAAAGGTCTAAAATATCGCCTCCGATACCTTCTGCAAAATCATACCAAAGGCCTGCTTTAGTGCCGTTTAAACAAATCGATAAACTTTGACCAGGCTCACCGCGTGTGTTGCCAACAATCCAATGGTTGCCACGTTTATACCCTTGGGGAAGAAGCATTTCTGCTATCTGATCAGCTTGGGCGATAAGTTTTTGTTTGATTTCAAAAATTGTGCTCATGGTTATGCGTGATCTTATGCGTTTTGGGATTCTATTGTGCTGTTCTTGCCATACAATCTCGTGGCGAAATTCATAGCGCTATGGTGCTTGCCAATTTGCTTTGAGGTTTTTTTTACGGTTTTTGGTTTGCTCGTCATTGTGAAACTTCGTGGCTTGCCAATGGGTTTGGCTCTCGCTTAAATCTTCTAGAATGGCTGCATTGCTCTGTGTTTGCTTGCTTTCTGTTTGCTTGTATAGCAAGCGGAGCTTTTGCATAAAGGGGGTGGTGCAAGGGTGGGATGGTGCTGTGGGTTGAGGCGGTGGGCTTTGAGGGTGCGTGTGAAAGAGAAGGTGGGGCGGTTTGCGGGGGTTTGCTCTTTGTTTGAGTTTTTTGAAATGGCTGCGTTCTGTTTGCTTGTATGGCAAGCGGCGTTCTTGCATAAAGGGGATGGTGCAAGGGGGTGATGGAGCAAGGGGAGCGTGGTGCTTTGGGGTGAGGCTTTGGGTTGAGGCTGTGGGCTTTGAGGGTGCGTGTGGAAGAGAAGGTGGAGCGGTTTGCGGGTGTTGTGTTCCTTTGCGTGAAAAAGATGAGGCGTGTGGGGCATGGGCTGTTATGATGAGAACTGTGTGGGGGATAGTGATGCGTTTTATGGTGGCTGCTTCGCGTGTTGTTTGGGTGGGGGGTGTGTTCAGAGTTGTTTTTTCTGATGAGATTTTGTTTATGGTTTTGAAACATTTGTGCCCCCGCGTTTGCTTGTTTGAGAAAATGGTTCGGCGTGTGATATCAACAATTATCGGTATAGTTGATCAAACTGCGGTAAAGGTTATCGTTGCTCTCAGAGATGCGTGGTGAGGCGCTTTCCTGTTTTTCCTGTTTTTCCTGTTTTTGCAGTTCTAACCGTTCGATCTCACGGCGAAACCAGTTGCGCCATGTGGCTTGCCAATCTGCTTTGAGAGCTTCTTTGCCGCTCTTGGCTTGCCAATAGTCGCGAAATTTCTTGGCTTGCCAATGGGCTTGGCTCTCACTTAAACCTTCTAAAACGGCTGCCTTGATATCTGCTTGCCAAGTTTCAGGAAGACGGTGTCCTTTGATGATGCTGGAGGGGGTGGTTTTTTTGTTGGAACAAGGTGAGGAAGGCGATGTTGAGGAGCTCAACGACACAAGATTGGCGGCGTTTTTTGTGTTTTTTGGTGGAATAATTGCTCTGAGAGGGGCTTCTTGCGCTTCTGCTTGGGAAGTGGTGGCGGCGCCGCTTTCATGCTTTGTTTGTGCCGGTGAGGTGTCGACTAGTGAGGAGGAAAAAGCCAAAGTGAGAGATGGTGCACTTTGTTCAAGGCTCTCTTCGCTCGAAAGGACAGATTCTTTCTCATCAAATACCCTATTCTTTTCAAAAACACCGATAGGTGTTTCCTTTTCTTCTGCCTTTTGAGCTTCTAAGCTTTGTTGATCATCTTTTGTGCGCTCGTTAAGCAGTTGTTGAATCTCAGCATTGATTTTCTTACGCTTTTTTGCCGAAGAACGACCCGCAAAGGATTTTTGTTCAAGCAATTTTTCACGCTCTTGAAAAACATTGTCGCAACGCTGGTTCCATAAGCCATTGGCTAAATTTAAAACCTTACCCTCTCGAATCAACATTCCTAAAACATTAACAAAAGTTCGCTTGTCACAACCGCAAAGACGCGCTAAACGTTCTTCCGATATTTCTAGGGGACGACCACGTGCATACATTTCATTGAGAAGAATCGTATAAATTCCAATCTCGTGTGCGCGCATGCCACGAACACCTCCTAGAAAGTCATTTTGGTACCAACAAACATATGGAAGCTTAGACGATTCATAGTGAGGAGTTTCTTGTTGATCAACGTGTTTCATATGGCAATCTACTTTCTTCTTTTTTTATACAGTTTTATTGACGATAAAAGCGCAAACAGAAATTTAGCTTGTGTTGCCTTTGGCTCTGCTCAATAACGATTAAGAGATTTCTTTATGATATTTATCAATGAGTGGATGCGCTTGAAGGGCATGAAAACTTAATTAAAACTTGAGATTACAATGATGGAAAAAATAAAAAGGACAACACTTCTCAATGAATCAGTTTTTGGAAGTGGTCTTTTGTCTCTCGTGGTGCGGTTAAAGTATTTTTATGAGCAAAAAATGATTTTTTATTCCCCCCTAAAAAATAAAATTTGTTTCCTTAATTTTATCCTTTTTGGAGGATATTGCAAGCCCATTTTATAAAAAGGACGTGTTTTTTTAAAAAGACGCGCTATATGGTGAAATTATGAATATCGATGGTTGGCGTAAAAGATTAAGGACCGCTTTGGAAAAAAGTGGACGGTCAAAAAGGTCCATCTCTCTCGCTGCCGGTAAAGGCGCGGGATACCTTCATTCTATCCTTTCGGAAGGAAAAGAGCCAACAATCGAATCTCTCTCGCGAATTTGTCACGAAATTGATATCAGTATGAATTATATTCTTTACGGAAAAGGGGCTAGCCCTGAAGATAAAGAATTTATAGAGCTTATTTCAAAGCTTTCTTCTGAAGAGAGACAGGCGATTTTAACTCTTTTGCGGCGACCCGTTGACGAAGCGCCAAAATAATCTCTTTTTGTGCTTTTGAATCAAGACGACTCCAGTATTCTATTAATATTATATCACTCATTTTATCTCTCCTGTGTGTTTATCGTTGCAATTAAGTGAGAACAAATAGCGAACAAAAAAAGAACATGAGGGGAAACAGGAATAATAGATCTTTATTTATATATGTCATTTGAACCCCGCAAAGACTTAAAATATATCTTTTATGAAGGATAAAATGCTTGACATCTCTCCTATAGAGGATATAAGACTAACGCTATATTTGATCTTGTCAAGATGAAGCTCTGCTTTATCAACTATCTAAAGGGGGAAAATCATGAAAAATATTCCATTCATTAAAGAGGATGAAATTGTTATCATTCTTTGTGAAGATGAAAAGCCTGATAGCTATGAAGGACCTATCGAAGAAATCGAAGAAGTGCTCGAACTCATTGAAGAATCTGAAACTGTTTATAAAGTTTTACGATTTGATCTTACAACAAATCATGCTGAAGATGTGACCGAACAAATCGCTGATTGTTATGTCGAAAATTATGAAATAAATGAAGAAAATACACATTTACAGCCCTTCATTTTGAATAGTGAAGCCTATCATGCATGTTTAAATGAAAGAGTGATAAGCGATTATGAAGATAATCTCTATGGCTCTTATGAAAAACAGCATCGTTTACGCCCTTGTGATGTCTTGTCAGATTATTGGTGGTAATCATGCCAAGTTATCTCAAAACGTCTTATCAAGGCTTTCCACTTTATTATGCTGGAAAGACTAAAAATTTAATCAGACTCGAGCCACAAAAACACAATGCTGTTCTTTTCATATCACAAGAGGTCGCGCTGTCTATGGCAAAAAACTTAGCAGATGAATATTGCCACCATGATTTTTCTGTCGTGCAATAGCAGCATGAAAAAAAGCTCCTCATCGCTGATCGTGGATAAATGGACGGGTAAGTTGAAGACCTCCAGTGTTTTTTCACTAGAGGGCATGGGGTGTGTGTTTTCGTTCTGTTCATTGGGGCTGCTTTGGGGGGGGAGATGCTTTGGGGGGAGATGCTTTGAGGGGGGCTGCTTTGAGGGGGGCTGCTTTGAGGGGGGCTGCTTTTGCTGTTGCGTTTGTTTGAGGGGGGGCTGCTTTGAGAGAGGTGGTGTTTGAAGGGAAAGCTAACTGAGGAAAGGCGCTTGTTGGGGGGGGGGGCACTAGCAAGGGGCTTGCCGGGTATAGAGAAAAGGGTGGCGTGGTGCGTGAGGGGGAAAGATTGGCGCGCAGTTGCTTGATTTTTTCGGGATGGAGGAAATGGAAAAGATGAGAGGCGGGATTGCTGAGTGCGACACGCCAAGCGTCTGTTGAGAGGCAAAACAAGAATGAGACGGGGGAAGAAGGGAATCTTGTGTAGGGTTGATGAGAGGGAAAACGTCAAGTGGGGGAGCCTTTTGCAGGCAAGATGTTGGGAAAGTGAGAGGAGATGGGGGGCTTGCTGCTTTTGTTGCGCGTGTTTGAGGGGTAGTGAGAGTTCCCCCACGGCGGGTAAGTTGATGGATCCTTGACGGGTAAGTTGAAGAGTTACAGTGTTTTTTCACGGGGGAATGGAGAGAGGGGAGAGAGAGGAGAGTGTGTGAAGCGTTTGTGGGGTTGTTATGGGGTGAGAAGGCATCTTTTGTGTCTTTATTTGTGCTTTACAAATAGCACAAGAGGATGTTGTGCGTGTGGGGGGGGAGTGATGTTTCAAAGAGAATATATAAAAAAAGCACCAGATAAAGGGGGAAAACATGCCAATTATCATTGATTGTGTTCAGGGAACAGAAGAATGGCAAAAAGTGCGCAATGGGTTGATTACAGCTTCTTTGTTTGAAATGGTCATGGCAGAAAAAAAACAGGGACAAAAAACATCACGCTATCATAGTGTAATGATGAAATTGGCAGGAGAAAGAATTACCGGAAAAACTGTGGAGGAAGGGACAACGCTTTCTCAGCGACGCGGGACAGAATTAGAACCAAGCGCACGGCAGCTTTATGGAAAATTGACACAGACAGAACCGGAATGCATAGGCTTTGTTTTAGCCGATGATCGCAGACAAGGATTTTCTCCGGATGCTTTTGTGGGAAAAAATGGATTGTTGGAAATTAAAACAAAAAAACCTGAAATTTTAATTCCTCATTTTGCGCAAAAGAATTTTCCAGAAGAACATAAAGCTCAATGTCAAGGAGGCTTATGGATTTCCCAACGCGAATGGGTGGATTTAATGCTCTATTGGCCTGATATGCCCCCTTTAATTAAACGCGCTTATCGTGATGAAGCCTATATTAGAAAGCTTGAAATTGAAATTCATCGTTTTAATGAAGCTTTGGAGAAGATGGTCCAGCACATTAAGCGTTTTGAGACAGGCTTTGGAATAAGAACAGACAGGGCAGAGGTGGAAGAAAGGATGGGGGGCGTAAAAACAAAGCGTCTGTTGAGAGGCAAAACAAAAATAAGACAGGGAAGAATGGGATCTTGTGCAGGGTTGTTAGGGGAAATTCCATAAAAAGGTAAGTTTGAAAATGGGTGTTGAAGGAAGCATCAGAGACTTGAGTGTGAGAAGTGTTGCTTGGGAAAATGGTGGTGTTTGAAGGGAGCGTCAAGTGGGTAAAGCTAAGGATGTAGGGCGGGGGAAGAAAGGGGATCTTGTGCAGGGTTGATGAGAGGGAAAACGTCAAGTGGGGACTTTTGGAGGCAAGATGTTGGGAAAGTGAGAGAGGAGATGGCGGGCTTGCTGCTTTTGTTGCGTGTGTTTGAGGGGCAATGAGGGGTTCCCCCCATGGCGGGTAAGTTGATGGATCCTTGACGGGTAAGTTGAAGATTTCCAGTGTTTTTTCACTAGAGGGCATGGTGGGTGTGTGTTTTGGTTTTGCTCATTGGGGCTGCTTTGGGCGGGTGATAGCACAAGGGGCTTAAGATGGAGAAAAGGGTGGGCGTGGTGCGTGAGGGGGAAAGATTGGCGCGCAGTTGCTTGATTTCTAGGGGAAGGAGAAAATGGAAAAGATGAGAGGTGGGATTGCTGAGTGCGACACGCAAAGCGTCTGTTGAGAGGCAAAACAAAAATAAGACAGGGAAGAATGGGATCTTGTGCAGGGTTGTTAGGGGAAATTCCATAAAAAGGTAAGTTTGAAAATGGGTGTTGAAGGAGGCATCAGAGACTTGAGTGTGAGAAGTGTTGCTTGGGAAAATGGTGGTGCTTGGGCTATGGTATCTCAATGCGGGGAGATACAGTTCAAAATGCTTGAAAATGTGCGGTGTTCTTCATATTTTGAGAAAGTTTTTTTACAAAAGGAGTGAGAGACTACCGAATATAAAGGGTATGGCCATAATCGCCAAGGCTGTCATTATGGTCAATAAATAGGCTGGAACCTTAAAGCGAAAACGCCAAAGGATATTGATTGGAATGGACATGATCGTCGTTATGATGAAGCCTACGATAAACCATTGCAGAGATAATCCTATGATATTGATCTCATTTCTATTCAAACGATCTTGCTCTAATTCTTCTCTTAAAACACAAGCGATAATAGAAAAACCACGATAAACAGGAAACTCTTTACTTGGACAAGAAGTAACGGAAAATTTTTCAAGCTTTGACCATTCTTCTTCTTGTTCTATTTCCAATCGCTTCTTTTCTATTTTTTGTCTTATATATTCTTTTGAAATACAATTGATCGGAGAAGTCCCTCCAACGAAAAATCCATCTTTTGGACAGTTACTCTTTGCGTGATGCGTGAATAAAATAGCGCTTATTGCTATAGCGAATAAAATAAAGGGTTTAAACATGGGGCTTTATCGTCTTTTGTTGCTAACGTGCTTTTATAAGTGATTTCTGTTTAAAAGATCAATCTGTGTCATTTTTGTGTTAAAAATATGCACATAAACGTGTTTATGTGAAAACGGTGATCGTGATCATCTCGTATTCCAATAAGGGGGTGGTATTGGTTAAAACCTCGGCCTCAAGCGGGGGGGTATTGGTTGGAGAGGGGATTTTTCATGAAGCTAAGGGGGAGATGCAAGAAAAGAGGGGGATGTGCAATTGGGAATGTACGCTGTTCTTGGCGTGTTTTGGCGTGTTAATGTCAAAAGCGGTTTGCAGAGTGTTTGGGAGATTTAAGCGCGTAGACCGTTGATTTTAAAGTCATTAAAGCGCATGGTCTAAAGGAGAGAAGGCTTGGAATGAAGCCGATGGAGGCTCAAAGGGAAAAGATTGATGCTTAATGGGCAAGACTTAATGGGCAAGAGGAATAAAATGGTGCTGCGAGAGAGGATTGAACTCTCGACCTCTCCCTTACCAAGGGAGTGCTCTACCACTGAGCTACCGCAGCCGTTTTCAATCATTGCGCTATCTTGTGCCATATTGTCAGAAAATAGGCAAGAGAACATTTGTATATTCTTGCAAGAAAACGTATCTTATGTCATGACAAGAGTATTCTTATATTCTTAAACATATTTTAAAAAGCCGTGAGTTGATTGGATAGAAGCTCAACACTGTTTAAAAGGTTGTGCAATGACACAGATGCATCAAAAACAAAAGCACGATGAAATCAATTATCAAGAGGAAAAAGCAAAACGACGTCAAGAAAGATTGGCGCAGCAGTTGCGGCAAAACTTAAAACGTCGAAAAGAGCAAAGTCGAAAAAGAGCGCAATCAGAGCTCTAAATTGCCAAAAAATTTTTTTAAGGCATTTTTGCAACCAAACGTCTCAATCATTTGTTCTCATCGTTAGAAGGCGTTTTTAAAAAACGATCAATAAAGCATAACTTTTCAAAAGGAGAAAAACCTTTGGAAGGGGTGGTGCAAAGGAAAAGAGGGAAAATACGATGGATGCTATTCAAATTGTTGGTGGAGAAAAACTTAAAGGGACAATTCCTATTTCGGGAGCAAAAAATGCTGCTTTGCCTCTTATGATTGCGTCACTGTTGACAGAAGAAACGCTCACGCTAGAAAATATTCCGCATCTTGCTGATGTTGAGTTGCTTATTCGTATTCTCAATAATCATGGTGTAGGCTATGCTGTTGATGGACAAGAGCTTAATGATGATGGTGTTAATTCAAGAACAATCCATTTTAGCGCGCAAAAAATAGCCACAACACGCGCATCTTACGAATTGGTGAGAAAAATGCGGGCAAGCTTTTGGGTGATTGGACCGCTGCTTGCTCGATGCTGCGAGGCTTATGTTTCGCTTCCTGGAGGATGTGCGATTGGAACAAGACCTGTTGATTTTATTCTCGAAGGGCTGAAAAGTTTAGACGCTCATATTGCCATTGAAAATGGATATGTTCATGCAAAAGCCCCAAAGGGATTAAAAGGGGCGCATTACCGTTTTCCTAAAGTCACGGTCGGGGGAACGCATGTATTGTTGATGGCAGCCTCAATGGCAAAGGGAACAACCATTCTTGAGAATGCGGCTTGTGAACCAGAAGTCACAAATCTTATTCGAACCTTAAACGCGATGGGGGCTCAAATAACCGGTGAAGGTACAACAACGCTTACCATTGAAGGGGTGAAAAAACTCAAAGGAACAAGAATACGCGTTATTGCGGATCGAATTGAAGCGGGAACATATGCAATGGCTGTAGCAATAGTGGGGGGAGATGTCTTTCTTAAAAATGCTAATCCTAATCATCTTACAACAGTGCTGAAGGTTCTGCAAAAAACAGGGCTTGAGATTCAAATAGAGCCGCAAGGAATTCACGTGAAGCGAAATCCAAAAAACACAAAAATTATGCCCGTTGATATTAAAACAGGTCCTTATCCGGCTTTTCCAACCGATCTTCAAGCACAATTTATGGCGCTGATGACACGCGCTGAAGGAATTTCTCATATCACGGAGACGATTTTCGAAAATCGTTTTATGCATGTTCAAGAACTCAACCGTTTAGGGGCACAGATAAAACTCGATGGTGAGAGAGCAACCGTCTATGGAACAGAGAAGTTGCAAGGCGCCCCTGTGATGGCAACTGATTTGCGTGCTTCTGTCTCTCTGGTGATTGCGGCATTGGCAGCAAAGGGTGAAACAATCGTCAATCGTGTTTATCATCTTGATCGTGGCTTTGAGAGGTTGGAAGAAAAATTATCCCGATGTGGAGCGAAAATTCAACGGATAACGGTGTGACCCTGCTCAAAGGATATGGCTTGAATGTTTGTTGTTTGGGGTATGCGCTTCATAACACGGGGCATTTCTCATATCACGGAGATGATTTTCGAAAATCATTTTATGCACCTCTAAGAACGCAACCGTTTGAGAGCACAGATAAAATGCGATGGCGAGAGAGCAACTCATGGAACATAAGAAATTGCAAGGAACATGAAAAGTTGCAAGGCGCCCCTGTGATGGCAACTGATTTGCTTGGCTTTTTGTCTCTCTGGTGATTGCGGCCCCTTTATTTTATTAATAGTGGCAGCAAAGGGTGAAACAATCGTCAATCGTGTTTATCATCTTGATCGTGGCTTTTTAGAGGTTGGAAGAAAAATTATCCCGATGTGGAGCGAAAGTTCAACGGATAACGGTGTGACTGCTCAAAGGATATGGGCTTGAATGTCTATTGTTTGGGGGGATGCGCTTCATAACACGGGGCATTTCTCATATCACGGAGATGATTTTCGAAAATCATTTTATGCACCTCTAAGAACGCAACCGTTTGAGAGCACAGATAAAATGCGATGGCGAGAGAGCAACTCATGGAACATAAGAAATTGCAAGGAACATGAAAAGTTGCAAGGCGCCCCTGTGATGGCAACTGATTTGCTTGGCTTTTTGTCTCTCTGGTGATTGCGGCCCCTTTATTTTATTAATAGTGGCAGCAAAGGGTGAAACAATCGTCAATCGTGTTTATCATCTTGATCGTGGCTTTTTAGAGGTTGGAAGAAAAATTATCCCGATGTGGAGCGAAA
>NZ_JAQISX010000110.1:0-527 GCF_028618425.1 Bartonella sp. ML70XJBT | reverse complement strand
GTTTTTCCACGAATTTCAAAATTACCAGAAATATTTACTTGATTGGAAATATATGCGTCGTCTAGAATTCTAATATCTCCAAAAATGCGTGCGTTATCACATATAACAGCCTTGCCATAAACACGGGCATTGCCATAAACAAAACCAAAAACTCGAGCTTTGTCGTAAACCAGTGCATTGTCAAAAATCTGCGCATTATATTCAACCCTAGCCTCTCCACAAACCTTGGCATTGTCGTAAACACACGCATTATCTGTAATTATTGCTCTTTCAAATATCTGTGCATTACCAAAAACCTTAGCATCATGACTAACTTTAGCTTTATACCAAATCCAACAGTCTCCTTCATGACTCAGGTTTTCTTCTTTTTCTACAAAGCCGCCTAGGTCACCTTTTTTAACATTTCTAAAGTCTCGTAATGCGCGAATGCGATAAACCTTACGCAAATAAATTTCATCTATTTCATCAGTCAGTTCGTATTTCTTTTCCATAGTGACAGCCTCTTAATGCATGCTTTGTCTTTTAAG
>NZ_JAQISX010000011.1:0-66669 GCF_028618425.1 Bartonella sp. ML70XJBT | reverse complement strand
TTGGTGCAGGGCGTTTACAAGAAATTGCTGATATCCTGGATATCTCTATTTTCTTTTTTTATGCCGATATCGCAACAAAAGAAAAAAATACATCCTATGATGAAATTGCTAATAAAGAAGAGCATACTCTTTTGAAAAGTTTTAGAGAACTTAAGCCTAAGCAACAAAAGGCAATTTTGTGTTTGATTGCTTAAGAGATGAAAATACACTTGTGAAAGCCTTTAAATTTTATTGCTGCTCTTTTGAAATGATTTTATGAATAAGTATAAGTTATGAATAAGTTTATGCATAAAGTATAAGGGCTCTCGTTGTACAGTGCAGTTTTATGGGGGAACCCAAAGCCTTGAAAATCCAAAGTGGAGATATTTGTTTTCTCTATAAGGAGCGTGAGATTCCGAGAGTTTTTGCCATGTCTAGGTGTGCAGCACTAAAAGCAAAAAAAGCTGACTGAGCTCAGTGTTTTTGACTCCCGAAATACGCATAAAGAGGGCGCTCGCAATGGGGCAGGGGGAGTGAGCCGTGAGAGCTCGTCTATAAGGAATACGGAATTCCGAGAGTTTTTGCCATGTCTAGGTGTGCAGCACTAAAAGCAAAAAAAGCTGACTGAGCTCAGTGTTTTTGACTCCCAGAATACGCAATGAAAAAGGTGTTCCGCAATGGGTCAGAAAAATGACACGTGAAAGCTAGAAAACAGCCTTCTGGTTGATTTCTCATGCGTGTAAAAAAATTTAAAGAGTCTTTTTTCTCCATAATAAATTATTCGATAGTTTTTTTCTAAAGGAAGGGAGTGCTGTGGTGGGTGGGTGCTGACCTTTTCCTCGCAGAAATGTTTCAAGAAAGCTTCTTTCTCTTCATTTTTAAAATTAGTTTTATCCTTTATTCTTAAAGGCGGAGCAAATAAAGCGCCATGGGTGAGAGGGAAACGTATCCCATGTAACAGAGGAGACCATGTAACAGTGAAGGGGTCTCATCACTGTATTCGAATGCCCACAAGCGTTGTTCCAATGTTTTGACACTGTTATCAAGAGCTCATTGGGTTATAGGTCTCATTGACTTTTTTCCGTTTGCAAAACTCTTTTTAAAATTAACCAAGCGGCATATTCTTGTAAAACAACACCTAAAAGGGGGCGCGTATAGGGGAACGTTAGATGATCATCCTCATAACCTTTCATTTGCACCGTTATGGTTGCATGGCCAAGGCTTTCTTGCTGACTTTCTAACAGCTCAATGGAAGGGGAGAGGCTCACGCCAACCTCAATCTGTGGGATATTTTGGGGACTTGTTTCTGGAGTCTGAAAATATTTTAAAAGCAGCGGATCATCGATCAACCAATGTACCTGTGCGTATTTTGCGAGTTGTTGACACGCTGTGGTGATTTCTCTGCCAACCAAATGGGCGCGAAAATGATGTTCAAATTCTTCGATGAGAGGTGGGGCCAAGGGGGTGGATGATTGACCAACCAGTTGCACCAAAACATAAGGGCTTTTCCATAAAAAATGGCGCTCAAAGGGTGCATTGGCAAAATGACGGTCAACCCAATGTGCAAGGGTGCTTTCATCAATTCCAATCAAAGTCCAAGCATATTCTGCACGCGATAGTGAAGAATATTTCTTCTCATTTTGCTGTAAATAATCTTCTAAAAGGGCAAGAGCCTGTGAGGGGGGACCAGGCAAAACAACAAGGGCGCTGCCATCACAAGAAAGAAAAAAACCTGGTGCTGTGCCGGTCGGGTTGTCAAGCACTGTTGCTGTTTGCGGAAATAAGGCTTGACGCGCATTATTCTTATCTGGCGCAATCTTTAACCGTTCCAATTGACCTTTGATGATTTGCCAAACATCTTCATGATGCACCAAAGGTTCTCTTACAGCTTGAGCGACCCCATCGCGGGTCTTATCGTCAGAGGTCGGGCCTAATCCCCCACTGATGATAATCAAATCTTCTTGTCCAAGACAAGAAACAATCGTCTCACTGATTTGCTGTAATTGATCCGCACAAACAAAATGACGCGTGACTTGAATGTTTCTTTTTTCCAAACTTTGGCTTAAATCTTGTAAATTCGTATTCAAATATTGTCCTGAAAGGAGTTCATCACCAACGGTGATAATGGCTGCACGATATGAAGAGGTAGGATTTGCAAGAAAATTGCTAACAGCTTGTGCCATTTGACGGGGTGAGGCGTTCCCTCCTCGATCATGGGGGAGTGTTTTCCCTGTACGAATAACGTGATCAACACTTTGAGATAATTCTTTTGCTTCCTCGTAAAAGCCTAAATGCTCTAAGAGGAAAGATGCGGTATAAAACATCGCAGAAGGATTGGCTTTATTTTGTCCAGCAAGGTGTGGGGCGCTTCCATGAGCTGGTTGAAAACAGGGTATCTTATCCCCCACATGGGCATGCGCTGCAAGCGCCAAGCCCCCCATCACGCCGGCGGCAAGATTTGAGAGAATATCGCCAAACATGTTTTCAGCAACAATTACACCAAATTGCTCTGGCTTTGTTGTAATCCACAAAGCAACCGCATCAACATCATGAATATCGGCTTCAATTTCTGGATAGTTTTGTGCGATTTTTTCAAAAATTTCCTGAGCAAATTCTCCACTTTCGCACATCACATTCAGCTTATTTGCAAAGGTAACCCGCTTAAATTTCCGCCCACGTGCATAAGAAAAAGCGTATTCAAATAACCGCTCTAAACCAAAGCGTGTGTGCAAATGGACTGTCCACGCTGCTTCTTTAGCACCATATTTTGCTAAATTGCGATGTTGTAACCAGGTGGCTGTTTCCGGTGTGATCCCTCGAAAATCTAATTTTGCGCAGAGACCTTCGCTCTTTTCGCTGATTATACAAAACTGGAAAGGTTTTTTCGGACCGAAAATGTATCTTATGGGGCGTATCGTGGCAAACAAGCTTAACTTTTGACGAAGTTGAAGGAGAGGAGAAACGTAGGAAAGATTTTGCTCTTTTAAAGGCGCTGCACCTTCTTCTAAAGTTGCTTCTTTTCCTTTCTCTGTTACAGTTCCAAGCAAAAGTGCATCACTTTTAGCGATTTTTTGCCAAGTGGCTTGAGGAATAGCATCTCTTGTCTTTTGCCAACACTCAAAACCAATATCACCATACATGAATTCAATGGGCAATTGAAATGGCTCTAAGAGCATCAGTGCTGCGTCACAGATTTCTGGTCCCACACCATCACCTGGTAATACAAGAACTTTCTTTTTCATAAATCCCGCCCTCTATTGGCTAATGCCTCTCTTTATTGATGCCTATTTATTGATGACTTTATGCGTCATAACACAATGAACCTCTACACATATGCATTTAAGCTTTACGGATAATAAAGCTTATACTCTTCAAATCTCTCTTTTAAAAAATTAAAAGAAGAGCAAAAATTTCCTTTGTTTCCCATTGGTCTTCTCGGTGTAAGAACAAGATGATGTTCATATCGTTTAAAGGCCCCGCACTTTTTATTATAAAGTTTGGAGACATGAGCTCCTCTTCTAACCTTAAAGACATTTTAGTTAACTCTAAAGATATTTTATTCTCTTGCAACGCTTAATTTATAAATGCTTCAATTATTGAAGGCAAAAAGAAAATCGTGAGAGCTTCGATATATGGGTGAAAAAAGCATAGGTTAAAAAAAAGCTCTTGAGATTTTTCGTTTGCTGCAAGATTTTATCTCCATTGTAAAATGTTTTCTTTTTACGCAAATTTAAAAGGAATAACAGGGGGCCCCTTATTCTTTAATTTGCCAATGTCCGATTGGTGAATATGAGACGGCTGGGTAAGCATAACGGACTTAGCACCCCGAACAGCATCATGGAAGAGATGAATCTCGTTAGAGCATAAAGCCGTTTAACCCACGTTATGGTTACCCTTTAGGGGCGCCGATTTCAATATATTCAATTTGAGCAGCTGTTAGATTTTTAATATGTTCAATGATGTAATCGATAGAAAAAGAAAATTGATTCCGATATTCTCCATCACGCAAAGGGATATCAAGATTTTTAAGCATAGCGCCTCAATTTGGTTATTTGACTTGATTTATGGTTATAAAATAATTGGCTTTTCGAATATAAATGATAAAACCTACAAGACAACATGTTGCCAATAAAAGGGCAACAGCCTCATGGATTATGGCCGGATAGTTTTCGATGTCACTGCGGCGCTTAATGCTGCACTTCCTAAGTGTAAGGCACCCCATCACACTGGATGCTGCTGAGAGCTGCTTGCGGATGTGAGGAAATCGCTAACGCTGTTGCCTCAAGGTAACAAAAAGCCATTGCCAAAAGTTAGAAGTGAAAGGGCACTTAAAACGCGTGACAACTTAAAACGCGGAACAAGGGGCCACGCACTCACATAGATTTGGAGAGCAAATAATATTCCTCCTGAAGACAAAAATAATATATCCACGTCGAATGGTCCGTTCCATAGATTCTTGCTTAAAAAATCTTCGTGCAACCAAGTTGCTTTAAGACATGAGGTTACAAGAAACGCCAATGTAACTCTATCCCATAGAGGCAGTTGACAAGCCCAAAGCTGTAAGAAAAAAAGGCGACTCCACAATGTAAGCAAAATAGGTTGCATTAAGCAAAATACGGGGGAAAAATAGGGTATCAATGCGTAAAAAATAAATTGCTTATTTCTAAGGACTCCTAAACTGCCTTTAAGGACTCCTATAGGCGTGAAAGAGTGACGTTTGTTAGGAGGTAAAGTCTCTGTGAGGACAAAATAACACAAACAAATGGTTGAAAGGATAAAAAGGCTTAAAAAGATAAAAGTGGCTTGCCAATGAAAAACTTGCAATAACACCCCCCCCCAATCAATTTTGCTCAGCACTGGTGATGTTCCAACAAAAGGAAAAATAACCAAATAAAGCCTTCCTGCGGACTTTTTATCCATTAAATCATTTATAATCGCTCGACTTAAAACAAGTCCCGCACAGGCGGCAAGACCTTGTAAAAAACGCAGTGCAAAAAAAGTTTGAATATGAACGGTGTAAATAATACTTAGGGTGGTCAAGAGCCACAAAAGTGAGCCAAACAAAAGCGTCTTTTTACGTCCCAAATTATCACTGAGCGGTCCATAAATCAGTTGTCCAATAGCTAAGACAAGTAAAAAAATGGCTACCGCACTTTGAATTTTAGATTCGCTTCCCTGATAATATTGACGCCTATCTCCAAGGGCGGGGAGAAAAATATCCGTAGAAATTAACCCCCCGATGGATAAATACACAATAGAAATTATAAATAATAAAGAAGGTTTATTGTTCACAAATAAATATTTTTCAAAATTTAAGACTTTTAAAGTCAATAAAATAATTTATCCTTATAAATATAGGGGGCTTTTATCATCCTTTAGCGTTTCCTCCAGGAAAAAAAATCGCTTTATACTTTAATCGTTTTTAATGTCTGCACTCATTTTAATAAATGCCCGTTCATAAAAATACGTGAAAATGATTGAGAGATCTCTTAATTGATGGGAGGTGCAGAATCGTCTCTTAGCAGAGTTTTCAAAAGAGACGCGTGGTGTGTGTCTATTAAAGGGTGCGGCTTCAAAGAGGCGCGGTTTAAAGGAAGGGGCGCTTAAGGGAGAGAGCAGCTTAAAAGAGGGCGCGCGGCTTAAAAGAGGGAGAGGCTTAAAGCCTACCAAAAATCTGGAACTTCAGGCTTTAAATGCGGACCAATGCGTACCGCTGAAACTTTTTCTGCTAAGCCGGTGCGGTCTGAAATCTCAACCGCAAAACCACAAAGGGTGGCGGGACCACGGGCTGGTTCAA
Source organism: Bartonella sp. ML70XJBT (assembly GCF_028618425.1). Lineage (NCBI taxonomy): Bacteria > Pseudomonadati > Pseudomonadota > Alphaproteobacteria > Hyphomicrobiales > Bartonellaceae > Bartonella > Bartonella sp. ML70XJBT. The sequence goes on along the minus strand of NZ_JAQISX010000011.1, from coordinate 60,893 downwards.
AACGATCTTGCTTTGTTTTGTAAAGAAAACGGTGTAACGGTTCTTCTTTATCCATGCCAAGGGAGGAGTTGTAATCGCCACACATGCCGGCATCTGTTAAATACGCACTGCCCCCTTCTAAAATCTGCGCATCGGCGGTGGGAATATGTGTATGCGTTCCAACAATAACACTCACACGACCATCAAGAAAATGGCCAAAACATTGCTTCTCGCTCGTCGTTTCCGCGTGAAAGTCAAAAATAATCGCATCGGCTTGCTCCATTAAAGAGCAGGCGAGCAGAATATTTTCTGCTATCTCAAAGGGATCTTCTACTTTGCATGGCATAAAAACATTGCCCAACAGATTGGCAACAAGAATACGTGCACCATTTTTTGCTGTAAAAACACCCACTCCTCTTCCTGGAGTCTCTTTCGAGAAATTAGCAGGACGTAAAAAACGATCACTCTCATGCGCATACTGTAAGGCTTCCTTGTGGGAAAAAGCATGGTTTCCCGTCGTGACAACATCAACACCCGTCATTAAAAGATCTTGATACGTCTCTTGCTTGAGGCCAAAACCATCAGAGGCATTTTCCCCATTGACCACAACAAAATCAAGCTGCCATTTCTCAATCAGTTGAGGAAGATGCTCAAAAACAACTTCACACCCTGTGTTCCCAACAATGTCACCCAAAAATAAAAAACGCATAGGCGCTTTAATCACATTTTAGCATTTTAGGAAACCTTTTTCTGTAAAAATTCCCTGGACCTGTAGATCATGTTCTGCTGCGGGAATAGAGTCAACCTCCTGACACGAAAAGCCTATGCCCCATAATGCCATTTGATGTCCCTGTTTTTCAAGGGTTTCAACGGCTCGGTCATAATAACCGCCTCCATAGCCAAGGCGGTGACAGTGACGATCAAACGCAGAAAGTGGAACAAGAACATTATTGGGGATAACAGTGGCGTTGTCTGCACCGGGCCCAAAGGTGCCAAAACGCATGGGCTGAAGTTGCGTGTGTGGTGAAAATGCGCGAAAAATCATGGTGGTGGAATCAAGCACGGCTGGTAAGGCTAAACGCCCCCCGCGTGATGCTATCGCATCAAGAAGAGGGCGAGGGTCAATTTCCGATTTAATCGGCCAATAGCCTGCTAATATGAGGCGTGAAAAATCCGTTCCTTTTTTTTCAAGGGTTTCAAGAAAGTGGTGACAAGCACGCTGTGAAAACAGGGCACGCTCTTCTTTTGAAAGGGCATCACGACGCGATAAACCACTCTCGCGTGCTCTTGCGCGAAGCGATGAAGTTGTTTTAGAAGAGAGATTTTGGGTCATTGTCTTATCACTTATTCAGTCTTGTCACTTATTCAGCGGTTTTCCCCATTGTAGTCATGGTTGGTCTTTTGTAAACCGCCATTAGAAACAAGAGCTCTGTGCGTGGAATGAGCCTTATGAAACTTAAGGGGCGCTCTTCTTGTTAAAAGGGCATCACGACGCGATAAACCGCTCTCGCGTGCTCTTGCGTGGAAGCGATAAAGCTGAGGTTATTCTTTTTATCAGCTGTTGCAAATCTCATCAAGTTAAAGCCTATCATCATTTTGATCTCTTAAAAAGAGCTTCTCGCTTTATAGAAAAGAGGGGCTCGCAGAAAAAGAGTTTTACAGAAAAGGGCGTTTCATGCAAAAGGGCATGATCAATTTTTTGGGAAAAGTATGAGGAAAAATGATGCAAAAAAGGGTGATCCACAACAGCCGATGGAAAAAGTTGATCCCGGGAACCTATACAAATAGGTGGGCGCCATATGAAAAAGCCCACGGGCTTCATCAGGGACAGCTCCCTTGGAGATCACTAAGGTCTCAGGAATACGTTATTTCCTGTCGAGAAGCGCAGAACACCCTCTTTAATATAAAACAATTTCACAGCTTCTGCTAGAGATAAAATAACTCCGACCATTTATTTTTTATAAAGTTTTACAAGAGATTTTTTACCCCCTTGCTGGTGATTGTTGGAAAGCGCTGAAGAATGGATGGACGACTTATTCAAAGTAAAAAAATCAAAAAAATAATGGATGGGTGAGTGAAACAATTTTTTTTCATTGGTAATGTTTGATTTGCTTTTGGAGAGCAATGTTTAATTTGTCCTTTTGGAATAAGGCTTGATTTTGATGTTTTACGGAAATGTTTGCGGGGAAGTTTGAAGGGAAATATTTCTTAATTCAAGGATATTTTTTGAATTCACACCAGGCATTTTTGACGTTTTTTACCTTATGAAGTGTATTTTAAGGCTGTTTTATCAATTATGAAGACATGCAGAGGGATGCCTTTTATCATTTTCTAAGTTTGTACACGTGCCAATGGGGCGTGTGCCGGAAGGTGCGGTGTTGGGGGGGAGCAGGGATAATTTATTCAGCTTGGGATGCGTGTTTTATGCAAACTTGAAATAGGCTTAAGGTGTTTTGTTTTAAGTATGATCCGTTCAAAGAGATTGCGGTGTCTGTTCGTCTAATAAAGCCTCAATGCGCTTTTGAAGCTTTTGCATTTGTGGATAGATGCTTAAAGCTGTTTCATAAGCTTTGAGAGCAAGTTTTGGACGCTCTGTTGCTTCCATGGTAACCCCAAGTTCAAAAAAGGCAATGTAGTTACGCGGCTCAAGTTCAAGAGCATGATTGAGATCAAGCATGGCAAGTTTGAAATCATTCAGTTGAATGTGAATCCAAGCACGTCTTACCCAAGCTTCAGTATAAGTCGGCAAAAGTGAAAGAGCATTATCAATATAATCAAGCGCAAGTCCATAATCATCATTATTGATCGCATTTTCAGCCCATGACATTAAAAGATCAATCGTCTCACTTCCCGATTGGGACCATAAAAGCTGAAGCTGTTGACTGATTTTTTTTGCTTTCGCAACATCAGCACAATATTTTAACTCTTTTAATAAACGTAAAATTTCTGCCTCTTTGTGTTGCTTAACCCTGTCAACAAAGGAAAGCTTCTCTGAGTCGAAATCTTCAAGAATCATCGCGGATGAATCAGAATCAGAGGGCGTTGCGGAAGAGGGAGGAGAATTGGGGATGAGATCATCTAACGGTAAAAGCGATTGTGGAGAAGGACGATCTTCAGGAAGTGAAGGAGGATTTTGTCCATAAACAGAAGAAATAAAACAAAAAAGACCTATAACAGACAGAAAAAAAACGCGCCGGAAAAGATAGAAAAAAAGATAGGAAAAACGCCCCTGAAAAAATCGAAAAACTTTTAAAATAAAAAGACCCATAAAAACAAGCCCTCAAAAGATAAATCACTAAACATTATCAAACAGTGGACTATCAAACAGTGGACTCGTAATCAAAAGACTTATACCCCCAAAAAATCTCAAAAGAAAACCATTATGCCTACTTTTTGTAGGCATTAAACCATTTCCTTTAGAAAAGGATCAGCTCTGACGAAAAAGTCAACCCTGACGTGCTCTAAAACGTGGGTTCGTTTTATTGAGGATATAAACACGTCCTTTACGACGCACCAAACGATTGTTACGATGGCGTTCCTTGAGTGCTTTAAGCGAATTTTTAATTTTCATCCTATTCACCGTTTTAACAGTTTACATAACATAGCATTGCAACACAATATTCTTACAATACTAAATAACAATACAACCCTAAATAATAATAATAATACAACAATGTGAGATACATAAACATTGCCCTATTATAGCGTTATTGTGATAGCGTTATTGCATCATAACACAACACGCTCTTTCTTTACGATACACTTTTCCACTGTGATAATAAAAAGAAAAACGCACCTTCAAGGTACGCATCAACACACTTCATCAGCACAACGAATAAGTAAAAATTGTAAAAAAGTGAGGGAAATCTAACAAGAAGCCTTACTTTTGTCAAGGGGCTTTGTCTGTGACAAAAAGAGGGGCTTGATGGTTGCCTTGAAAATAAAAATAAAGATTAAGAAAAATAAAGATAAAAAGTGAAAATAAGATTTTAGCTTCTCAGATTTGAATAAATACGCTCTGTTAGAGAGTATTGAAGGAATTAAGCCGTGCTGTTAAACTGTTGGATTGTTGAGCTGTTTAGGATTTTCTCTTTATATAAAGGAAGGTAAAGGGGTTTATCAAGGGGCGTGAGCGCCTTATCAGGGAGAGTTGAAAGGGGAGAAAGGAGGAGGAGGAGGTGCTTTCGGTGCTCTTAAAAGATGCTTGAAACGAGAAAAATTTGGAGCTTTGTGAAGCGCTGTTTTGATGGTCTTGATGAATGATACTGCTAAGCCAAGAGAAAGAAGATTCTTATCCTATGCCTTAGTCTTATGTATGATTAGTTTTGTATGAAAAGCCTATTGCATAAACAAAGGAGCCTTACGATAAGGGAGGCTTTATGCGAAATGCTATAAAAATGTGGCATAAAATCAAGGGATATTCTAGGGTTCTTGAGGCGTCTTATCATTTCTTGATCATTCATTGTCTGAATAAACTTAAAGAAAAGATGGAAAAAGACTAAAAAAGCTGGGGGCGTGAGATTAAGAAAAATCGATCTGAAAAGAAGAAAAAAAGAGTAGAGAAAATATCAAGAAATTATGTGCTTTGAAAACAACAACCTTTATTAAAGTTAAGGCTGTTGAAAGGGAAGAAAGTCTCACGAGATGTAAAAGTAAAAGGCGTTTTTGCCAAAATATAAGGTCATAATTTATTGCTTTATGTTTTTTAATGATTTTCGTCTCTCGATTATTTCATTTGCTTGCATCTTTTGATAAAGGCGTCGCCCGTAGTTACTCGTGTTGGGAATAACATTGTTTCTTGTACTTTGGCATACGACACATAATTATTTATGCTTACAATTTCAAATGCTCTTTTGATGAAGTGTCTTAATACCTTAAATAACTGGAACTCTCATCGCATTAGATCATCACATTAGATAAGTCTCGAAATATCACAATAAAGATTATAGTATTTTTAATCTCTTATTTTTCAAGACTTTTTCACTTATCAATTTCTTTGTTACATTCTTGAATCGCTAGATCTCGTCCTGTAAGGGCTTTACGATACAGTTTTCGATATTTAATGACAGAATAAATAAGCCAAACCGATAATGTTATTATTGCACAACCGCCTATAATCCCTAAAATACGCCCTAATATTATCGCTTCAGTCATTTTTCTCTCCCTAGTGGATTGTGGTTAGCAACAGCTTCGTCCAGTTCCTTTATTACTTTTTTGAGTTTCTTCTTTATTATGATGTATAGCACCAAAGAGACTGGTATCGAACCGTACAAAATTAACACGCACATCAGCCCTATTACAGTTGGCGCATCCATCTGAGCTTTATCCGCATTGCCTATTATAGAGAGGAAAATGTATAAACAGATGCTTATAAAGATGATGAGTATAAATTCTTTTAGTGAAACAACACCATATTTTATTATTTCCTTAACTTCTTTTTGTATATCAAGGACTAAATCCCACTGAGAATATGTATTATTTCGTTGTTCCGATGAGGTGCTTGATATATTTGGCTTTTGTGTTGTCATGTTGATACCAGTTGGTTGCTTAAATGTTTTGCACTCTGATAAAGTAAACGATCCCATTTTTCAAGATAAGGCGTGCACGATTGTTTTACTTTTACCAATGATCAAATATAGCTGCAAGGTTTCAAGATAAGAATTCCCCAACTTGGTTGGGTTTATCTGCGATAACCCTTGGGTTTTCAAGGAAAGTTCTGCAACCATTGAGCTGTAAAGCGGATCAGTGCTTTGTAAGTTTTAGCGGTAAAACAGATAAAGCCACTCAGTAAAATCCCAAGCTGTTGTTGGGATTGATTTGAGCCTCCATGCACTTGCAATGCTTTCGATAGGAAAAACGATAGGTTATAAGGCTTTGCTAAATCGTTTACGGCGCTTATCAGGGCGTTTAAGTTGTAAGAAAAAAGGCTCGCGCAATCGGTCTTAAGGAGAAACAAAACGGGTTAAGCTTCATGCGCGTATAAGCAATGTAAGAACGGATAATTTGCATAAGGTGACACAAGATTTAATTTAGCGTTTTGGTCCATTTTGTCTCGAAAAGCTTCATGTAAAAGACTTACTGAAAAATCGGCTTTGTGGCCTTACAGATCAAAGTTTTTTTAAAGTTTCGTCGTCAATTGGAATATAAGGTGACACGCTATGGTTGAGAGGTTGCTCTTGCAGATCGTTGGTATGCGAGCCGTAAGATCTGCCATCATGGTGGATATAAGGGATATAAGATTGAATAATTGCCTCTTAATATACGTGAGTGGCGATGTGTGAGTGGTGATGTTTTCATTGGGGTAAACACCATGATCGAGATATTAATGCTGCGATTAATTTAAAAAAACTTGGCGGTGCGTTCCACCGTGTTAGCCTGTGGAGAGGAAGGCTCTTGCCAATGTCTTGTGTCTTGTGTCTTGTGGCTTTGGTGAAAACAACCTCGAAAAAGCAGAAAATCAACAGTATATTTAATCAGAAATGATCATAGTGACATACGTTTGATAGAATGGTTAAGATTTGCTTGCTGGTCTGGTTAATTGAATGACGTGGCCCATTTTGCGGTAGGGTTGGGCAGTGCGTTTGCCATATAAATGGATCGAAGTGCGCTCTTGTGTGAGAAAATATTTTAAAGTGTTCAAATTGTTCCCAAGAAGATTGATCATTTGGCAATCACTATGGCGATAGGGGCTGCCTAAGGGGAGCCCACAAATCGCACGGATATGCTGCTCAAATTGTGAGGTGATGCAGGCTTTTTGCGTCCAATGACCAGAATTATGAACACGCGGGGCTAATTCATTCACTAAAAGACGACCATCCGTTAAGACAAAAAATTCAATGCAAAGAACACCAACATAATTAAGAGCTTCCATTACTGTAAGGCTGATGTTTTGTGCGGCTTTTTGTCCTTCAAGGGAAGTGTGAGAGGGAACAAAGGATTTATGAAGAATGCCATTTTTATGTTGGTTTTCAGGACAATCATAAAAAATATGTTCCCCTTCTTTAGTTCGCGCCGAGAGAACCGAAATTTCCGATAAAAAAGGAATGATTTCTTCCAAAATACAAGGCTGACCTGCAAAAACATTGAAGGCTTCTTTACAGGTTTGTTCATCAGGATGATCAAGCTTGATCTGGTTTTTTCCATCATAACCAAAACGACGTGTTTTTAAAAGACCACGCCCGCCTAAGGTATCAAGAGCAGAAATAAGAGAAGAAAAATCGTCAACAGCATGCCATGAGGCGGTGCTGATTCCTTGGTTTTGTAAAAATTGTTTCTCAAAAAGTCGATCTTGCGCGATCTCTAAGGCTTTAGAAGAAGGATAAACAGGCTTGCTTTTCTCTACATATTGAACCGTTTGAAGCGAAAGATTTTCAAATTCATAGCTGACAACATCACACTGTGCAGTAAAATCATCTAAGGCGGATCGGTCATCATAGGAGGAAATAATATGGTTGTTGGCTGTTTGAGCAGCGGGGCAATCGGCTTCAGGGCAAAAAATAACCGTTCGAAATCCTAATTCTGCAGCCGCTATGGCAAGCATGCGTGCTAATTGTCCGCCACCAATCAAACCAATGACACTGCCTGGAGGGAGCATGTTGGATGAAGCGGGTATGCTGGAGGGCGTGGTGTTTGATGAAGTGGTGTTGGGTGATGTGGCGTTGGAGGGGAAGGTGTTGGAGGGCGTGGTGCTGGAAGAGGATGTCATTTTAAACCTCCTTTACAGGCATGAGGGCGACATTGGCTGTTTGTTGCCGACGCCAATCTTCTAAGCGTTGGGCAAGATCAGGATCATAAACAGCCATAACGGCGGCGGCTAGAAGGGCCGCATTAATGGCCCCTGCTTTGCCTATGGCTAAGGTACCAACTGGTATGCCTGCTGGCATTTGCACGATTGAAAGCAAAGAGTCTTGACCAGAGAGAGATTGTGAGTGCACTGGAACGCCAAAAACAGGAAGGGGCGTAAGCGCTGCGAGCATCCCAGGAAGATGCGCTGCACCCCCAGCACCGGCAATTAAAATTTTAAAACCTGCGGATTTTGCTTCTTTGGCAAATTGATAAAGGCGTTCAGGGGTGCGGTGGGCTGAGACAATATGCAAACTATGAGAAATGCCAAGAGCCGTCAAAATATCGGCACTATGGCACATCGTTTGCCAATCCGATTGACTCCCCATTAAAATCCCGACATCACATGATTTCTTCATTATTCTCTATCCTTTTCAAAGATTCAAGGCGATTCTTTATCATTCGTTTTTTAAGAGTTTTATAATCTCTTTGCAAAGCCAATTGATGGCAGAAAAACAGTTTTTCCTTACATAAGATTGAAAGGTCAAAATTTAAAGGATAAATGCAGTCGTTCAAAAACACCCTCTTGAAGCTCATGAAACTCTGTCCTTTGAGCTTTTTGCTGTTCAATATATTAGAGGGGAAGTGGTTAAACAGCGAGAGTGTCTTTTACTTTAAGAATGCCCTTTAAGTGATGCCCTTTAAGTAATACCTTTGTACTTTGAAAAAAAGGTACTTTGAAGCAAAAAGAAAAAATACATGATGAGAATATATTCTGAAAAAGTTTTTGAAGATTATAAGGTTTTTAGAAAATGTCTCAATTTTTTGTTGCTAAAACAAATACCGTCCCATATACTGTATAATACGGTGCAATTTGAAACACTGTTTATGATAAAAAGAGTTTTCTATGGCAAAACTGCGTTGTAAATAAGGATATTTTTTCCCGTAAAATAACAGAGGAATATCTTATCTTTCGAAGGCGTTTTATTTTGCTGTTTAAGTATGGGGGGAAAGGGGCTCTTGCAATAATTGATGCGATAAAGAACTTGAATAATCAACGCGTTAACGCTTTTATTCAAACGCGTTTTTAGCGATTATCTCTTTCATTCTTTCTTCATATAAATGAAATGATAAGACCATAAATATAACGACAATATAAGACAATATTAAAGTGAAGGATGAATTGTGAATAATAAATCCATGGTCTCTTTTTTGCCCAATTTTTTAATATGTTGAACTCTGATAATTAAGCAAAGAACAGTTAAACACCAGATATTTAAGATAAGGAGATTTAAAAGTTATGTTTTTTCCATTTTTAATCGCTTTAGGCACTGCAATAACAACGGTGTATGGCAAAAAAAATATAAGTTATGTTTTGTGGGCTATTTTGTTCGTTGTTATTCTTCTAACCTTTAATCATCACGCAACTTCTACTTTGAATTTATCTTTTTGAGAGAATAGCCATGGAAAATGTTGAACAAAAAAACCCTCATTTCGTCATTTTTATGAATACACTAGGGCTGATTGGATTATCTATTGTCTTGGTGGTCGCTTTTTATTATCAATTGGTAAAATTTGAGTTGCCCTGTCCCCTTTGTTTGCTGCAACGCGTTGGATTGATGCTGGCAGGATGTGGGTTCTTACTCAATATTCACCACAGGGTGAAAAATACCCATTATGGCATGGTTATTATCGGTTGTATGGTCACCAGTGCTGTTGCTGCAAGGCAGGTATTTTTGCATATCACACCTGATGATTTGGGATATGGTTCAACGTTCTTTGGATTGCATTTTTATACGTGGGCTTTCATTATTTCTGTCCTTTGTATCTTTGCTGTTGCATTCGTTATGATTTTAGGCGAATTGGCACACAAGTTTAAAGAATTTTCTTCTTTTCCAATCTTGAGTAAAACAGCAAGTTTCTTGTTCGTGTTTTTAATTGCGGCAAATTTGGTTTCGACTATACTGGAATGTGGTGGCGGACAATGCGCTGATGATCCTGTAAGGTATGAATTGTTGTCAAATTGGTTCCCTTCACAGTCTTGAATTTTAAATTATTCTTCATCATAATTTTACACTTAAAGAGGCGGAATTGTTAAAAAATCCGCTTCTTTTTTTATTGGACACTGATTCATCAAGATTTTTGATCTTCTCAATTTTTGTAAAAAAACTTGGTTTGTCGTTTTGGGGGGGGGGTATAAGTTTTTTTAAGTCCGCGTTATTTTTATATGATGTGGAAGGATTCGCTTTAAAAGGGGGGGCGAGCTGTTGGGTTTTCGAGTGGTGGTGGAGGTAAAAAAGCCTACATTTGTTAAGGGCACATTAACGATAAAATTTTTTTCTCTTGATTTTTTTTTGCTTTGTACTAAATAACCTTTTGTATTCATTTTGGTGCTTCTGAAGTATTTTAGATGCTTTTAGAGGGAGTAGTTTAAAATTTCAAAAGCTATCTCAATAATTTTCTCTAGAGGTTTGTTTCTCAGAAACAAACCTCTTTTTTTTTACCCTTTTTTTTTCGATATCTCCTTTTTTGTGAAGCTTTTGTTTTAGAAAAATTTTAGAAAAAGATGAGCATTTTGATGATAATTCTCCTTGCAAAAAAATATTGAGGTCGAAAACCATCGACATAAAAACCATCGACATAAAAACCATTGGCATAGAAAACATTGGCATAGAAAAATAATTTATCGTTGTGAATGTTGAAGGCGAAAATCAAAAAAATTTTCTCATGTACAACTTTCTGAGAGTGAATCCATTCAATTGATCTTTGTTTATCATAAAAAAAAGCACCGCTTGTGGGGCAAGATTCTCTAAAAAATTGTAAAAATGCTTTTTATGCCCCCTTTTGATCACCAAAATGGGAGGGCAAAATTTTGCACTGGTCAATAAAATAATAAACCGGTTTATCTCTATGATTGAAATTAAAATAGGGGATTGAAATTAAAATAGGGGATTGAAATTAAAGTGGGAAGGATTGAAGTGAAAATGGGCACAAGATTTTAAAGGTGTTTTTTAAAAGGGGGTATCATCATTTTGTACAGATGTTTCTGTGAATCTGTAAAAGCGTAAAAACGTGTATTTGTAAAAATGGAAAGGGTTGTTTTAAGCCGTGAAGGATTGATGTGTTGTGCAATCTTTGGGGTGTGGTTTGTGCTTTTGCTATGGCGTGGAATGAGGAGAGAGGATTGGAGGTGAAGAGTTTGTGAAGGGGGTATGGGATGAAAAGGAGATGTGACGGGAGGAGAGGGGAGGGTGAGGGAGAGAAAAATTGGGGGATGGAGCATCATTTCTTGTCATGCTGATCCCAATCTTGTCATACTGAAACCAAGATCACCCTAAAAATTAAAAAAATTGATAGATAACATTTGAGAAAATGAAAGGACTCAAAAGAGAGGGTGAGGTTTTTTGAGAACAATAGAGAGAAAACTGGAAAAACCTTTCTCTTTTTGTTGAATCTTTATTCACAAATTTGAGAAAATAGGGTATGAACGCTGGAAAATAACGCACAGCTTAATAAAATATGTGCATTATATAAGGAAATGATTGTTTATGTCAAAAGAAGAAGTTTTAGAATTTTCGGGTATCGTTACTGAACTCTTACCGAATGCGATGTTTCGTGTGAAGCTCGAAAATGATCATGAAATTATTGCACATACTGCTGGAAGAATGCGAAAAAATCGCATTCGTGTGTTAGCCGGTGATAAAATTATGGTGGAAATGACCCCTTATGATTTAACAAAAGGACGCATTATATACCGTTATAAGTAATCTCATCGATGGTCTCGCACTTTTTTGTAAAAGTTACAATATTCCTTCTGTTATTTTTAACAGACCTTGAAGGGGCTTTCTCTAACGAGGGTACTTTCTCTAACGTGAGAAAAAGCGAATGTTTAAAATGACCTTGAAAAGGCGTAAAATCTAGGGGCACAAAAAGAATAAGGAGATCAATGACGCTTAAAATGGGGTAAGAGATAAGCCGATTGTAAAAGGGGTGAAAATGAAAATGATAAAAGGGTGGGGGGAAAAACGTTGGGCAGAAAAGCTTGGGGGAAAAATGCATTTGGGGGAAGCAATTCATTTGGTGCTTGCCTCCGCTTCGCCACGGCGTTTAATGCTCTTAGCACAAATGGGCATTGAGCCCCAACAGGTTTATGCAAGCGATATTGATGAAACGCCAAAATTAAAAGAACATCCCGCAAACCTTGCCAAACGTTTGGCAAAAGAAAAAGCACTCAAAGCGCAAGCTCTCTTGCACTGGTGTGCTCAAAAATCCCAAGAAAATCAAAACCCCGCCCAAGAGAGTCACACCCCTCAAGAAAATCAGAACCTTCAAGAAAAATTGCAGAATGTTTACAAAAAACTATCTGCGCAGAAAATGATTATCTTGGCGGCTGATACGGTGGTGGCGGTGGGGCGCACTATTCTTCCCAAACCAGAAAGCGAGGATGAGGCTTATGAATGTTTACGTTTCCTTTCTGGAAGGGTGCACAAAGTCTATGGCGGCATTTGTGCTTTGAACGAAAAGGGAAAAATAACCGTAAAATTGGTTGAAAGCCGTGTTCGTTTTAGACGCTTAACCTCTCCTATGATGAAGGCTTACCTTACTTCAGGAGAATGGCAAGGGAAAGCGGGTGGCTATGCTATCCAAGGAAAAGCAGGGGCTTTTGTGGTCTATATTGAAGGCTCTTATTCGAATGTCGTGGGATTGCCTTTGGCTGAAACCGCCGATCTCTTGACCGCTTATCACTATCCACTTTACGCTCAGTGGACTGAAGAAATGCAGTAGAAAAACTTTAAGAGTAGAGCCATGCAGGGTAAAGAGCAGTAAAAAGTGTAGAAAAAAGTGCAAAGCAAAAATGAAACAATAAAAACAGAAGAAAATTTAATGAAAGAGGAGAAAATACAGACATCTCAAAGCCAAAGGAAGCGCCATAGTCCAAAAGAATGCTCTGAGCAAAAAGAGCCCAATTTGCCAAAAGAGACTCGTCCTGCGCATCCTTGTCCTATTTGTGGTCAGATGTCTCAAAAATCTGCTTATCCTTTTTGCTCCACCCGATGCCGCGCCATTGATCTTAATCGTTGGCTTTTTGGGGCTTATATTTTGCCTCCACCTCCACAGGTTAGTGATGAAGAAGAATAGAGGGGGGCTATGGTGGAAGTTGTGTGAGTTTTGCCTATAGGGGCAAGTTTTAAAGGGAGTTAGGGTTGAAGTAATCTTAAGGGGGCTAAGGAAAAGTTGGGGGTAGGAAAACTCTGGACATTTGAGTTGAGGGGAAGGGGTTGGTGAAAAAAGCATGCGGTTGAAAGAGATGTTGGGAAGAGTGAGGCGGAGAGTTTTATGCAAGTGAATCGCATAAGTAGACAATAATAGGAAACCGCTGAAAGAAGTTGGACTGTTTATAAGACTAGCACTGTTAGGAATCCACACCTTTTGAGGTGAGAGGTCAATATTTCAGTTTCAAGCGTTAAATGAGAAAAATGACAATAATTATGATACACAAAAGTGAAAACTATTTTTTTTTATAGAGTATGAAACTTAGCTTGACAGTTGTATAAAATAAATGCCTTCATGTTAATTGTTAAATTTAAAAAGGGGGAGTTAACAGGTCGCTTAGTAAAAAAGATATTAAGTTTGTACCATCCGCAACCTTAGTGAGTGCGCAGCACCTTTTATTTTGAGGTTTTCCAAAAAAGTGATGGCATCGCAAGGGGTTGTCCTCTTTAATCTTGTGTGGGGGGGTATATTATGGTCGACCAGATTATAGGTCCAGTTGGACGCCAAGCTTTTCTCGATAATTATTTTGAAAAAAGACCGTTAATACAGAAATCTGCTAGTAAGTTGCATTCTTTGTTCTCTGTACGCGATTTTGACCGTTATTTCATTGCGGGAGATAAGATCACGGTATAATCTTGTGCGAATCTCTAAGAATGGTGCTACGATAAATATTCCAACTTATAACGGTCAAGCTGTCACGCAACGGGAGTTTGTTCTTGAAACAGTTCAAGGCGGGTGCAACGCTTAAGCTAGAAGACCTTGATTCAAGACAACCCAAAATTTCTGTTTTGTGCAAAAAATTGGAACAGATTTTTGGTGGATATGCATTTGCAAAACCATTTTTAACCGGTGCTCATTTCAATGGATTACCAGCTCATTTTGATAGAACGGAAGTTTTTGTTGTACAATTGGAAGGTAGAAAACCTTGGAAAGTAAAGCTGGTTGAAAATCCAACTTTACCTAGGTAACAATCTCTTGTGGAAGATGAACTATCAGCACCTGAAATTGAGGTTGTTCTTGACCAAGGAGATGTTCTGTATATTCCGGCTGGTACGCCTCATGTTGCCAAGTGTTTAGATAATCATTCTCTGCACATGGCTTTCTTCGTACATGGGCTTTTGGCTTACAACCGATTAAGATTTTTGAGGTGCTCGAAGGTTTTATTCGCTTAATGTCCGAACATATTGATGGCTTACGAAAGAATGTTTTTCCATTTAGCGAACAGACTAATTTAGAAATATTAACGAAGGATCTCTTAAAACGAATGGCAGTGGTACCATTTGGCAAGATATTGTCTGATTTTGAAATTGCTTACAACGCCACAAAACATGAAACATCAGATCAACGATTGGCATCTTTGGTTGATGCACATAATGTTAATGGCCAGACACGTTTACAGGTGTGCTTAGGAGCGAATTTGTGCATTCGGGAAAATGAGGATGGAGAGCACATATCTGTTTATTTTAGTTTAACAATTCATCCAGATAAACCTCTCGTTTCTACACCTTCAAGTTTATCATTGCTTACCTTTTGTAAAGATGAAATTGAAGCGATTTGTGTGCAAAATTATGAAGTGTTTACCCCTGTTTCTTTGGCAGGAAACTTGAACGATGAAGCGAAAGTAACGCTTTGTCGTGAATTGGTAAATTTTGGAATTATTATTTAATGAGGGAGATTAGAAATGAAATGTATCTTAATCTTCTAAGAAAAGATATTGAAGAGATTCGTATCGTTATTGATAAGCTTATCTCGGAAAACATTGAGTTTTGGCATATCAGCAGAAGTTTTGGCGGATATGTTGCAATATACTAAGCGCTCGCGAAATGTTCATACCTATGTAAGTGGATTAGCATTAGAAAATATTCGCTATGGCGTAATAACAGTGCATAAAGAAGATATTGAAGGAGATCTGATTGATTGCGGTGTCTTTAGAGGAGGAACAGCTATCTATATGGCTGGTGTCTTACAGTATTTATTTTCGTCGCGATGCGTCTTTGTGGTAAGATTCTTTTAGTGGCTTACCAGTCTCCAGTTTGCAAGATGGTGTGTTTGTTAACCAGTTTTGGTACCGTTTTATCAAGGAATTACCTCAGTATATAGTTTTGATTGTGGGGCATCGCTTGATGAAGTACAGGAAAATTTTCAGCGTTATGGATTCCTTAAAGAGAACGTGGTGTTTCTCAAAGGATGGTTCGCACAGTCTTTACCGAAGTTGCCTTCTCATTGCCGATTTAGCGTCATTCGTATAGATGCAGAGTGCTATCAATCAACGATGGACGCTTTAATACATACATATCCAAAACTTACCACCGGTGGTTTTGTTATCATTGACGATTATAAATTGCCGGGTTGCAGGAAGGCTGTTGATGCCTTTAGGATGCAAGAAAGAATCAAAAATCCAATCAGCAGTGCTGATGCAAAAGCAGGAGTCGTCTTTTGGCGCAAGTAAATGCGGCAACAAAAAATCGCTTGCGGGTGATTTTACTAGGTAATGGCACCGTGTCATTTGGGGGATGGATTGATTACATTGTAATTTTGACCGTCTCCGTGTTCTATTGGAAAGCAGATCAATATGATGTCGCTTTCATTGGAGCAGCAACATTATTACCGGGGATCGTTCTGTCTAAGCCAATTGGAATGCTTGTAAGTAGCAAGTATATGATACATTGGTTGCGGGTGTCACTGCTGTTGCGCGCCCTGTGTACTGTCGCTTTATTGATGGCGACTAGTCTGCAGGGGTTTATTATATTGGCAGTCATTCGAGCGACATTCAATAGTGTCGCCATGCCTGCAATTTCCGTTCTCAGTGCAAATTCTGTCCCTGAATGCGAACGGAGCCGTTACTATTCTGTTTTGAACATGATCAATAGCGCGGCAAAGATGATCGCACCTGCTTTGGGCAGTACGCTCTCTGCCTTTTGGTCAGACACCTATACTTTATTGTTTTCTGGATTTTTGACATTGCTAGGTTTTATGGTGTTTTGTTGTATTGGCGCGCAGTCTGTCTTAATGCCAATGATAAAAAAAGCGGACAGCAAGAAATCACAACAGAGCCTTTATGGGATAAATTGGTATGCCTATGTGGGGGTAATGTTTATTTATTTTGCCATGGTTTTTATGGTGAATAATCAGTTGCCGGTCATTCTTAAGGCAATGAAGATGAGTAGACAGGCGCTTGGGATGCTGGTATCTGCTTCGGCGATTGGTAATTTCCTATATGGGTTTTGGAGTGTAAAAAAATCAAAGCATAGACCCCTTACAGGCAAAATATCGGAGTTGTTAATGCCAGCGATGTTGACAATGGTTTGTTTTGTCATGATCTCAGTGTGTTTTTTTTACTTAGACTTACTCCATATTGAGACTTTGTTGCTCTGTTTTTTTCTCATTGGAATGGTCAGTGCTTACTTTTCCATATCTTCTAACGTTTATTTGGTAACCAATTTTAATGAACAAATTGGGGTTGCTTCTGGATGGGTGCAGTCTATACAAAATTTAGCGATGTTGGTGGCGCCATTTATGGGAGCCTTTGTTTTAGATCACACTTCTTCGGGGAAGTTATTCCTTCTTTCTGGAATGATGGGATTATTCTGTTTATTGGGGATCAGAATATTGGTCAACAGTTCTTTATCAATTGTTTCTTCTAAATGATTTACTCATCAATGAAACAAGTATCCTATCATGCCCTAAAACACCGTTCTGTGAGCGCGATATTGGACAATAGATTTATATATAGATTTATACATTAAAGTGTTTTTTGTGAGAGAGTGTGTTGTGAGATTTGTTCATCGCCTTTTAATAGCGCCTTTTAAAAGAATTATCGTTGAGAGGGGGATGATTTGAGAGAGGGCATGTGGGGGTAAGTGGCTGGGGTGTTGTTTATAGACTTTTGTTTACAGACCTTTGTTTACAGAAGTGGTGCGGGGTTGGGAGGTTTTATCTTGTGGGGGGGAATTTGCTTTTTGAAGGGGGATTGTTTGGTGCTGGGTTGGAGTTTCGTTGGTGGCTTTTGAGTGAAAATATAAAAGCGTAGAGACGTGGATCTGTGAAAAGGGAGGGGTTGTTTTAAGCCGTGGAGGAGTGGATGCTTTGAGGAGGCTTTATTGATACGCAATAGCGTGAAAATAAGTGCCCTATAGCATAAGGGTACGCTATGCCTTCCCTGTGTTTTATGTACTTTTAATATATATATTTTGTATGTGAAGCATCACTATATGGATAAGCCTTGAGGGCGATCAGAGAAAGTCGCCGTTTTTTTATTGCGTGAAAAATTAATTTATAATCCCTTGATTACAAACCGATACACTGTTAATACTCTTTATTAGCAAAGGTGTTCTTAACTTTTGGTTTAAGAACGCCTTAGGAGAGGATACAATTGAGAGGGGGTTTAAGGTGTCAAGATATTTATTAGCGTTACCGCTTGTGTTGGTGGCTGGTTGCGCATCTATGAATCATGCAAATTATGTTGATCGAAATGTTACCAACTCTGATATAAAATTAATTGCTCATGATTTTGTTCACAATCTTAAACATTCTTTACCGCCAGCTCATACAACGCTTATTGTGAAAAGAAGCAAAAGAGAAGATCATTTTGCGCCTTTATTTATCGATCTGTTGCAACGTAATGGATATCGTGTGATTTATACAGATCAACCAAATAAACAGCAAAATGGTATCATTTTGACTTATCAAATAATGCCAACAAGTATAGGTCTTCTGTCTACTGTCTTTTATGATGAGGCTGGAGTAACACGTTATTATTTCCGTACTTATAAGAGATGAAATCCCTTTGGTGGTTTGTCTAAAAGAAGGAGATCATAAAGAAATGTTGGCAGAAAAATCGCCTTAAGAAGTGAAACTGTAGATCCGTTAAATCAGATAAAATTCTGCTGAGAATGGTAGAAGGTCTTGAGACTGTGATGTTGGTTATTCTTAGGAGGGATGTTCCTCTATGAGGGTGTAAAACAGCCTCATTTGAGGTCTGGTTATATCCTACAATTGGGGATATCCTACAATGTTGTAAAATATCATCGTTTGGGATTTGGTGATACCCAGCATGGGGAAATTTTAAGCTGGGGGAATATGCGCGAAGAATGTTTCTATGCGCTTTTATCTAATCAGAGATTAGACACCAAATTGCTTGCTGTTTTTTGTGGGTAAGCTCTCTAAAGTTTTTTAAAAGGGCGTGTTCTTTTGCGCTATAGATGTATTGATCATCATGTGCGTGATGGTCTTTTGTGGTCATATCTTTTGTGACAATATCTGCATAAAAAAAGCTTATCGGAGCTTCCAGTTTTTGAGCGATTTCCAGTAAACATTTGGCGCTTACACGGTTTAACCCTTTTTCATATTTTTGAATTTGTTGGAAACTCACCCCTAAAAAGCTTCCTAATGTCTTTTGAGTAAGCCCCATGGCAATGCGTCTGTGACGAATTCTTTTGCCGATTAAAACGTCAATAAAATGTGGGTTTTTGGTTTGCATGTTAAGCCCCCTCACCGATTGCGAGCGCCCTCGCATTGGTATTCCGGGAGTCTAAAAGTACTGAGCTTAATCAGCTTTTTGCTTTTAGTGCTGTTAAGCACCTGGACATAGCAAAATCTCCCGGAATTCCGGGATACCCGCAAAGCGGGATAAATTCATGTATTAAGCTTTCGGGCTTTTAGATCCCTATTTGACCGTTGCGTGGACGATCAAAAACACGTGCTCATCAATAAAGGAATTTTAAAAGATTGGCAAGGAAAATGAAAACATCTAGAAAATGAGAGCCGTTGGGTGCTTAAGAATTATCCTCTTTTTTTGTGAAAAAATATGCTGTGAAGAGGATATGGGGCATGGGATACTTTAAGTGGGGATATTTTGACAACGGATGAGAGTTTCTTTGCTGTTTGAATAAAAAGATGGGGGGTGCGTAAAACCTCTGACTTTACATTTTTTTCAATGATGCGTGTTTTTTTGCTTTAAAAGCTTTTCTGTATTGATTGCATTTGTGTTGGTGGATAGATGAAGCATGATCATCTTCAATTCTACATATTCTTCTATGCCATAAAGCGCCGTTGTTTAACGCTGCGAGGCGTTCAAGGTCTCCTATTTTTCGGGTATAATCAGGTATATATGCCGGTATGAAAACGAATATATTTTACAATTCCTCATGTTCAGGATCTACCCTATAGTTCTTTGGCAATTTTTAAAAAGTAATTGAATTTTTCATTATTTTTTATATATACTCAATAACGATATCTATACGAAGAGGATTTTTCTATGCCTTCACTAACTGTTACAGCAAAAGGACAAGTGACGCTGAAGCGGGATTTACTCCAGCACCTTGGTGTTAAACCAGGAGAGCGCATCAACTTTGACAAGTTACCAGGGGGTGAACTTCGTATAAAAGCAGCACAGCCTACAAGCACAATTGATAGCTTTATTGGACGATTTGCCGGAAAAGTTAAAAAAACACTGACTGTGGAAGAAATGAACGAAATTGCGGCCTCTGGTTGGGCGGGGAAAAAATGAAGATTTCTGTCGATACAAATGTTCTCGTTCGCGCTGTTTTACAAGATGATAAAAAGCAAGGTGAAATAGCAAGTAAGATCTTAAGAGAAGCTTCTCTCATCGCTATTTCTTTGCCTTGTCTTTGCGAACTTATTTGGATACTTCGTCGCGGGGCAAAATTATCAAAAGAAGAGGTTGCTTTGATGGTTCGTGATCTTCTTGCAACGCGTAATGTTGTCATGAATCGACCAGCTGTTGAAGCAGGACTTGCTATCTTTGAGGCTGGTGGAGATTTTGCTGATGGAATTATATCTTATGAGGGATATTGGCTAGGTGGTGAAACCTTTGTTTCTTTTGATAAATTAGCAATAGACCTGCTAACGCAAAATGGACTCTCAGCAAGACTCCTTTCTTAACCTTGTGCGTTAAGATCGTGATGATGTCATTGTTATAGGAATAATGGGGCTTGCCAAGCTTATCGCCTTTTTCTCTTCTATGATAAATTTATCTTATTATGTCTTAAAACATTGCTCTTTGTGGGGGGCATGGGGAAATTTTAAGCTGGAGGGGGAATATGCGCGAAGAATGTTTCTATGCGCTTTTATCTAATCAGAGATTAGACACCAAATTGCTTGCTGTTTTTTGTGGGTAAGCTCTCTGAAATTTTTTAAAAGGGCGTGTTCTTTTGCGCTATAGATTTCTTGATCATCGTGTGTGTGATGGTTTTTTGTGGTCATATCTTTTGTGACAATATCCGCATAAAAAAAGCTTATCGGAGCTTCCAGTTTTTGAGCGATTTCCAGTAAACATTTGGCGCTTACACGGTTTAACCCTTTTTCATATTTTTGAATTTGTTGGAAACTCACCCCTAAAAAGCTTCCTAATGTCTTTTGAGTAAGCCCCATGGCAATGCGTCTGTGACGAATTCTTTTGCCGATTAAAATATCAATAAAATGTGGATTTTTGGTTTGCATGTTAAGCCCCCTCGCCGATTGCGAGCGCCCTCGCATTGGTATTCCGGGAGGCTAAAAGTACTGAGCTCAGTCAGCTTTTTTGCTTTTAGTGCTGTTAAGCACCTGGACATAGCAAAATCTCCCGGAATCCCGGGATACCCGCAAAGCGGGATAAATTTATGTACTGAGCGTTCGGGCCTTTAGCTCCCTATTTGACCGTTGCGTGGACGATCAAAAACACATGCTCATCAATAAAGGAATTTTAAAAAATTGGCAAGCACAATCAAAACATCTAGAAAATGAGAGCCGTTGGGCGCTTAAGAATTGTCCTCTTATTCTGTGAAAAAATATGATGTGAAGAGGATATGGGGAATTTTGAGCTGGGGGAAGGATATGCGCGAAGAATGTTTCTATGCGCTTTTATCTAATCTCTGATTAGACACCAAATCGCTTGCTGTTTTTTGTGGGTAAGCTCTCTAAAGTTTTTTAAAAGAGCGTGTTCTTTTGCGCTATAGGTATATTGATCATCGTGTGCGTGATTGTCTTTTGTGACAATATCTTTTGTTATAATATCCGCATAAAAAAAGCTTATCGGAACTTCCAGTTTTTGAGCGATTTCCAGTAAACATTTGGCGCTTACACGGTTTAACCCTTTTTCATATTTTTGAATTTGTTGGAAACTCACCCCTAAAAAGCTTCCTAATGTCTTTTGAGTAAGCCCTATGGCAATGCGTCTGTGACGAATTCTTTTACCGATTAAAATATCAATAAAATGTGGGTTTTTGGTTTGAAACTGTGGGTTTTTGGTTTGCATTTCGCCCCCCCTCTGGTTGCGAGCGCCCTCGCATTGGTATTCCGGGAGCTGAAAACACTGACTTGACTCAGCTTTTTTGCTTTTAGTGCGGTCGAGCACCTGGACATAGCAAAAACTCCCGGAATTCCGGGATACCCGCAAAGCGGGATAAATTTATGTGTCAAGTCTTCGGGGTTTTCAAATCCCTATTGATCGTTGCGTAAGCGACCAAAATTACAGTATTTCTTCATAAGGCAATTTCAGAAGATTAGCAAGAAAAATGAAAACATTTTAAAGGTGAAAAATATTTTTTGGCGCTTTAAGAATTATTCTCTTTTTTTGTGAAAAAATGTTCTTTACAGGTCGATTATCAGGGTATGGCTTAGAGGGGATATTTTGACAACTGATTGGGCGTCCCTTTGAAGTTCATATCACCAATTCTATGAAAGGGCGGGGAACTTTAATGGTAGAAAAGTTTAATATCGGGTGGGTGATATGAAGTTATTTTTAAAAAAGAGTCCATTAGCTCTCTTTTCTTCTCTCTTTATTTCTAAAGTTGGTGATTATGCTTATGAAGTCGTTTTTGTTTTACTTGTCTTAGACGTAACAGATAATGCCTTTTTGATCGGTCTTGTGTATTTTTTTCGATTTATCCCTTTTCTCTTTTTTGGTCCTATAGGCGGTTGGTGTGCGGATAATTTTTCTTTGAAGAAAAATATGATCTGCAGTGAAGTGGTGAGATTATTCCCCGCATTCTTCGTGTTTATAACCACTATAACGGGGACTGCAAATATTATTGTGCTTATTTTGGCAGCAATAGGTACAACAATCGGAAGAAGTATTTTTCAACCAAGCTTTCAAGCGGCTATCCTGAAAATGTTTGTAATCAAGGATTTGACAAAGGCAAATAGCCTTGCACAAATTATCAATGAAATTGCCGCCGTCATTGGTCCTTTAGTTTGTTCTCTCCTGCTTTTTTTAGCCAATAAATCCACCGTCCTCATTTTTGATTTTTTTACCTACTTTATTTCTATTATCCTGTTATTCAATCTCATGAATTTAAATTCAAATGAGAGTAACTCATTTAATTTTATAAAAATTTATCGGGAAACAGCTTCTTATCTTAAAGCTATTTCTACTGAAAATAATAACTTATTTATTACGCTCGTTGGATCGGCGTTTGCTATTCTCTTTACAGGGGCAATTTTAAGGTTTTTAATTCCAGCTTTTGTTCTCTCTATAGGGGCAGAGGAAAGCTTTGTGAGTTCACTTTTTTCTCTCATGGCTGTGGGAACGATTATAGGTGGTTTGTCCTATCATAAAATGATCGTCAATGTTACATCATTAAAGCTTATGATCTTTTGGATTCTTTATGGGGGTGTTTTATTTGTTATGCCTTTGGCAGCAATCCTTTCTTTAAAGCTGCTTCTCGTGTTCGCTTGTGTTTTAGGCTTTACGGGGGCATTTGTGGATATTAGTTTAGTCTCAGCGCTTCAATTATATTCTCGTCGTGAAGATTTTGGAAAGAGCTTTGGAACCTTTTCAACCCTCGCAAATTCTGCGGAAGCCGTGTCTGGCCTTATTGCTGGACTTTTTGCACTCGTTGGATTAATGGGCTCTTTTTTAACGATGTCGGCCTTCATTATTGCTACTGGAATGACTGGTGTTATAAAAATTAAAAAAAGTAAAACGCTCCCTTCACACGACAGTCGAGAATGATCATTGAGCGATTTGAGATCTCCATGTCGTTTCTTTTAAAAAAGGCAGGGCGCTCATGATCCTATCATGGTGTAAAATACTGATCTTTGAATTGTGGTGATATCAGCTCTATCACTTTATGCATTTAAGGTGCTTTTTTGTAAGGTGCTTTTTTTGTGTGCGTGGATTGTGGAGCGTGCTTGTTTACACCTTTTGTCGCACTTTTTGTCGCACCGCCCTCCCTTAAGGGCGGTGATCCTCAAGATAGAGGCGTTTAAAGTGTTGTGTTGTTTATAAAGTGGCTGTGTCCTGAGTAGCGCAGGAGTGTGAGCCTTTCGTTGGTGGTTTTTGAGTGAAAATAGGAAAGCGTAAAGACGTGTATCTGTAAAAAGGGTGGGGTAAGCCGTGGAGGATTGATGCTTTGTGCAAGCTTGGGGGGGGTGATTTTTTGCTATGGCGTGGAATGGGATCAGAGGTTTGGGGGAAGAGTTTGTTAATGGAGGGGTATTGGGATGGAGAGGTATATTGAGGGTGCTGACGAGACAAGGTGGAGATTAAGGTGTGCGGAATAGGGGACTGGAGTGTGTGAAGGGGAATGGAAGATAGAGAGTGCCGTAGGGTGTGTTGGTGCGTTGATGGGATGGAGGTGAGGGCGAGAAGAGTGTGGGGAAATGCTGTGTGAGTTTTGTGTCGTGAGGTAAGGCTTGGGGGGGGGGGGGGGAGAGTTTGTCAATGGAGGGACAAGCCGCCGGGTAAAGAGGTTATGTTGAGGGCGCTGACGGAAGGGGGAAAGATTTATGTGGGTGTTGATGGAAGGGGACGTAGGGCGGGGTAAAGTCAATTTTTTTAAGGGGCGCTTTCATGTTCTTTTTGAAGGCGTTTTTCTGAATGTTTTTTAAAGAATGAGGGGGGCTCATTTGTCGTAAGCGATGAGGTCATTTTGAGGGCGCTTTTTTTGAAAAATCTTTTATCTTCTGGTTCTATGATGCTTTTTTGCGCGCGTTGCTTGTCCTTATTTTTTCTTTCATATTTTTGCTCTTGCACTCGTTTAGATCACATCCCATATTCATTTTAACACGACAGTTCTTCATGCTTTAACGTTTCTGGTGTTCGTGTGGTGAGGCAGTCTTTATGACATGCTGGGGAGAGCTTTTGATTTAGTGTTTTTGAGAAAATAAAAGGGCTGGAGCGATGATGAAAAAAAGGATGCAGTTGCTCTAAGAAAGGAAAAAAATGAACTTGGAAAAATATAGCGAACGCGTGCAGGGGTTTTTACAATCAGCACAAAATAACGCTCTCTCTTCTGATCATCAGCAGTTTATGCCGGAACATTTCTTGAAAGTGTTGTTAGATGATCCGCAAGGATTGGCAGCATCGCTTATCCAAAAAGCAGGGGGAGATCTCAAGCTTATTCAAAAGGCGCTTAAAGAAGCGCTCGAAGCTTTGCCAAAAGTGCAAGGGGGAAATGGACAACTCTATCTCTCGCAGCCGGTGGCAAAAGTTTTCGCGCTGGCGGAGGAGCTCGCACAAAAAGCCGGTGATCAATTTGTTACTGTCGAGCGCATGTTGCAAGCACTGTTGATGGAAAAGTCTGCAAAAACAGCTGATATTCTAACAAAGGCGGGCTTGACCCCGCAGGCGCTTAATCAGGCAATTAATGATTTGCGCAAAGGAAAAACAGCGACAAGCCGCCATGCGGAGGGTCAATATGATGCCTTGCAAAAATATGCCCGTGACCTCACAAAAGATGCACGTGAGGGAAAACTCGACCCTGTCATTGGGCGAGAAGAAGAAATTCGACGCACCATTCAGGTGCTCTCACGGCGGACGAAAAATAATCCTGTGCTGATCGGAGAACCAGGGGTGGGAAAAACCGCTATTGTGGAAGGGTTGGCGCTGCGCATTATCAATGGCGATGTTCCAGAAACTTTGCGCGATAAACAACTCTATGCTTTGGATATGGGCGCGCTTATTGCTGGTGCAAAATATCGCGGGGAATTTGAAGAACGTCTTAAAGCGGTATTGGCTGAGGTGCAAGCTGAAAATGGGCAAATTATTCTTTTTATTGATGAATTGCATAACCTTGTGGGGGCTGGAAAATCTGATGGTCCTATGGATGCTTCCAATTTGTTAAAGCCGGCTCTTGCCCGTGGAGAGCTCCATTGTGTGGGCGCGACAACCCTGGATGAATATCGAAAATATGTCGAAAAAGATGCTGCTCTTGCTAGACGTTTTCAACCGGTCTTTGTCTCTGAGCCATCGCTGGAGGATACAATTTCTATTTTGCGCGGAATTAAAGAAAAATATGAACAACACCACAAAGTGCGTTTGGCAGACAGCGCTTTGATTGCGGCTGCTCGACTCTCTTCTCGTTATATTACCGATCGTTTCTTGCCCGATAAAGCCATTGATCTGATCGATGAAGCCGCTGCACGCTTGCGTATGCAGGTTGATTCAAAGCCGGAAGAATTAGATGCGCTGGATCGGCGAATTTTACAGTTGAAAATCGAACGGGAAGCTTTGAAAACAGATGTTGAACCTACAGCAAAAGAACGTTTGAACAATGTGCAGGAAGAACTCAAAACATTGGAACAACAGTCCGCTGAGATGACAACAGCTTGGCAGGCTGAAAAACAAAAATTAGGACATGCGGCTGATTTGAAAAAACAACTCGAAGAAGCGCGCAATGCTTTGGCCATTGCACAACGGGATGGACAATTCCAACGCGCTGGGGAACTGGCTTATAGTGTTATTCCGGAACTTGAAAAACAATTGACTTTAGCTGAAAATGATGATCAGCAAAATCATCTCGTTGAAGAAACGGTGACCGCTGAACATGTCGCGCGGATCGTTTCACGCTGGACTGGTATTCCTGTTGATCGGATGTTGGAAGCAGAACGCGAAGCGCTCTTGCGCATGGAAGATGAAATTGCAACCCGTGTCGTGGGACAGGGCGAAGCGGTTCAAGCGGTGGCGCGGGCTGTCCGCAGAGCGCGGGCTGGGTTGCAAGATCCTAATCGTCCCCTCGGTTCCTTTATGTTCTTAGGCCCTACCGGTGTGGGAAAAACCGAACTCACAAAAGCTCTCGCGGCTTTTCTTTTTCAAGATCCCAATGCTATGTTGCGTATTGATATGTCGGAATATATGGAAAAGCATGCCGGAGCGCGGCTCATTGGGGCACCCCCTGGATATGTCGGATATGAAGAAGGGGGCGTACTGACAGAGGCTGTACGAAGAAGACCTTATCAAGTTATTCTCTTTGATGAAATTGAAAAGGCGCATCCGGATATCTTTAATTTGTTATTGCAAGTGTTGGATGAAGGGCGCTTGACCGATAGTCAAGGAAGAACGGTCGATTTTCGTAATACTTTGTTGATTATGACCTCTAATCTTGGTGCTGAATTTTTAACCGCTTTGCCGGAAGGACAAACAGTTGATCAAGCAAAAGACGATGTGATGAATGTTGTCAAAACCGCTTTCCGTCCGGAGTTTTTAAACCGTATTGATGAGATTATTCTTTTTCAGCGGTTGCAACGCAAAGATATGGAGGCCATTGTGGATATCCAGATACAGCATTTGCAAAGTTTGCTCAATGAACGCAACATAACCTTGCATATCAAACCAGAAGTGCGACAATTCCTTGCCGATAAAGGCTATGATCCCCTTTATGGGGCACGCCCCCTTAAACGGATTATCCAAAAGGAAATTCAAGATCCGCTCGCAGAAAAAATCTTGTTTGGAGAAATTCACGATGACACAGTGGTGACAGTAATAAAACAAGGGGATCGCTTGGAATTTCTACCTGAAACATAAGTGGGGGGAATTTCACAGAACAAGGATGGTGATAATCCTCTTATGCCATAAACTGTTGTTTGAGGGGTGCTGAGTGTACTGATTATACCATGCGTGGCTGGACAGAGGTGTTTGGATTTTTGTAGATCAGTATTTTTAAGAACTTTTATTCTTTATCCCCATGGGGACGAGTGTAAGAATATTTAGGAAAAGTTTGCTTGTTGAAATTGATGAAACAACGTTTTTGAGGTGCGCTCACGGTGTGCTGCTTTGCATGAGTGGTTGGTCAGAGAAATTTGCTCTAAGATGTTGGATTCTTGATAGAGCAGTGCGCGAGGTGGATAAATGTTTCATTGAGCTGAATTCTGTAAAGCTGTAAAAGCGTAAAAATGTGGTTCTGTAAAAGTGAAGTGGACGTGTAAGGATGTGAGGAACTTATGCGTTGTGTCAGCTTTGGAGGGCGTTTGTGTAGGCTTTGGGGGCGTATTGGGGCTTTTGTCATGGGGTGGAATGGAGAGCACAAGTTGGGGGGGGAGAGCACAAGTTGGGATGAAGAGAGGCGGTATTGGTGCGTTGAGGGGAGAGAAGAGGAAAGCAGAGAGAGGGAGGAGAGCGTGTTAAAATGGAAGAGAATGGGATGGAGGGGGCGTGGTACTAAAAAATGGAGAAGAGAGTGAAAGGGGGAGAGGTTGGTTTTTATGATCACAAGGTATGGAGCATTATTGTACAGCGCGCTGTCGTGAAATGGCAAAAGCAGTAAGGCCATGTTTTTTCAAAAACGTGTGAATGAGCAACATAATGATGTTGTATTTTGTGCTTTATGTTTTGGGCATTCTGGTTGCATGAGAGAGATGATTATGAGAAAGAATGACACAAAATATTAAAAGAACAATATAAAAACTTGACAAGGTCAATGTAAAAATGTATCATAATGGCATAATCAGCATTGTATCTTTAAACCAGAGCAGATAAGAGCCCCCACATAAGAGCTCTTGCGAAGATGGCATTGTGAAGATGATGGGTAAGAAGATAATGGGGTGAGGGTGCTCAAGGTTTTTTTCCAAAATTTTATTGTTTTTTTGCTTGTTGCTCTTTGATGTTGTCAAGGGATGCTGAACAAGGGGAGGCTGAACAAGAGGGATGCTGAACAAGAGGGGACTGCACAAGGGGCGGTGTTGCAAGAGGGTGTTGTTTGAAGTGGAGGGATGTCCTTCTCTATGGGGGAAGCTGCTGTACATTATTGGAGACGGGCGATATCCGATATCGAAAGCTTTAGGTGCAGGGGGAGAGCGATGAATAATGTTTGTGGGCGTCTTTATCTAATCGGAAATTAACCACCAAATTGCCTTTTGTTTTTTAGGGTGGAGTTCTCTAAAATTTTGTACAAGGGTTTGTTCCTTTTCGCTATAGATTTCTTGGTCATTGTGTGCGTGATGTTCTGGAATGTCTTCTTTTGAAATATCCGCATAAAAAAAGGTAATGGGAACCTTCAGTAGCTTGGCAATTTCTTGTAAACGCCCTGCGCTTACACGGTTCAAACCTTTTTCGTATTTTTGGATTTGTTGAAAACTGACACCTAAATGGCTTCCTAATTCTTTTTGAGAAAGCCGCATTGAAATTCTTCTATGACGAATTCTTTTGCCAATAGAGATATCATTAAAATGT
Organism: Bartonella sp. ML70XJBT; assembly: GCF_028618425.1. Lineage (NCBI taxonomy): Bacteria > Pseudomonadati > Pseudomonadota > Alphaproteobacteria > Hyphomicrobiales > Bartonellaceae > Bartonella > Bartonella sp. ML70XJBT. The sequence continues at coordinate 32,470 of NZ_JAQISX010000011.1, read as the reverse complement.
GAATTTTTGGTTGGAAAATGTGAATTTTTGGTTTGCACTTTATGCCCCCCGCCGGTTGCGAGCGCCCTCGCATTGGTATTCCGGGAGGTTGAAAATACTGAGCTCAGTCAGCTTTTTGCTTTTAGTGCTGTTAAGCACCTGGACATAGCAAAAACTCCCGGAATCCCGGGATACCCACAACAGTGGGACAAATTTATGTACTGAGCGTTCGGGTTTTCAACTCCCTATTTGATCGTTGCGTGGACGATCAAAAACACAGACTTATCAATAAAGGAGTTTCAAAAGATTGGCAAGAAAAATTAAAATATTGCCTATGCTGCACATTCGTAAAAGAGTGTTGTTCTGAGGTGTGGTAAAGAGAGCAGGAATATTAAGGCGCGCTTTATGAAGGACTATCCGTTTGAAGGGTGATGATCTGAAGTTCGTAGGGAATATTTTGCTCCATAAGGCTGTGTTGTTAATAAACTAGTGTTGACTAAAGTGGTGTGGGGTGTTGGTTTGGAGAATTTTTCTGTAAAGGCGCAAAAGCGTAAAAGCGTGGATCTGTAAAAATGAAACAAAGGATTGGGACTTTGTGGGCATTTTTATCTAATCGGAAATTAACCACAAAATTGCCTTTTGTTTTTTAGGGTGGAGCTCTCTAAAATTTTGTACAAGGGTCTGTTCCTTTTCGCTATAGATTTCTCTCTCATTGTGTGCGTGATGTTCTGGAATGTCTTCTTTTGAAATATCTGCATAAAAAAAGGTAATGGGAACCTTCAGTAGCTTGGCAATTTCTTGTAACCGCCCTGCGCTTACACGATTGAAGCCTTTTTCGTCTTTTTGGATTTGTTGGAAACTCACTCCTAAGTGGCTTCCTAATTCCTTTTGAGAAAGCCGCATTGAAATTCTTCTATGACGAATTCTTTTGCCAATAGAGATATCATTAAAATGTGAATTTTTGGTTTGCACTTTATGCCCCCCGCCGGTTGCGAGCGCCCTCGCATAAGTATTCCGGGAGTCTAAAAGTACTGAACCCTAGTCAGCTTTTTTGCTTTTAGTGCGGTCGAGCACCTGGACATAGCAAAAACTCCCGGAATTCCGGGATACCCACAAAAGTGGGTTTATTTGTACGCTAGGGTTTAGGGCTTTTAGTTCCCTTATTGACCGTTGCGTGGACGATCAAAATATCTGTTAAGTGATAAAGTAATTTCAAAAGATTGGCAAGAAAAATAAAATACTTGTTATGCTGCACACTCGTAAAACAGTGTTGTTCTGAGGGGCTGTGAAGAGAGCAGAGATATTAAGGCGTGCTTTATGAAGAACTATCCGTTTGAAGGGTGATAATCTGAAGTGCGTAGGGGATATTTTGCTCCATAAGGCTGTGTTGTTAATAAACTAGTGTTGACTAAAGTGGTGTGGGGTGTTGGTTTGGAGGATTTTTCTGTAAAGGCGCAAAAGCGTAAAGGTGTGGATCTGTAAAAAAGGTTAGGGAAGTTTTAGGACGTGGAGGATTTACACGTTGTATGGGCTTTTAGATCGTGTTGCCATTTTGTGAGGGCATGGAAGGGGATCAGAGGTTTGGGGGTGAAGATTTCGGCATTATGCGAGCTTTTTGCTTTTTGCTTGGGGCTTTTGGCTTATTGGGGGTGGTTTTCCTTTTTTTATTGTTGCGTGTTTTGAAGGTTCGTTGCTGATTTTCATGACATTGTTTCATGGCATGGAATTGGTTTTTCTTGATTGAAAGGAACATGATGATGGCTGAGAAAAATTGTCTTCCCTTACGTCGAAGAGGACGGAAAAAAGGGGCTTTGAATAAAACAACAAAGCGGTTTAATGAAGCCTTACTTACAGCCGCTGAGCAGGCTGGATCTCAATATGGGGAAGACGGACTCGTGTCTTATCTGCAATATCATGCGCTGAATAATCCGGTGCCTTTTTTTTCGCTGTTGGCAAAAGTTTTACCTCTTCAGGTGAGTGAGGAAGGAAATGTCAAAACAATTTCGCGGATTGAGATTGTTCCCGTGAAATCAAAAGGAGCCCAATCGGAAAAGTGTGATCTTGAAGCGTGACCTTAAGGAAATATAAGCGTGTGCTATTGAAAAATATGAGGCGGGTGAGGAAAGTTTTCTGTTTTGGAAGGGGGGGCTTTTTTTGAGGGATGATGATAGTCAAGGGCGTTTAGAGGTTATCGGGTTGGTTAGGCGCTTGTGATACTGGAAGGTGTTCGGTGGAGAGCGATGAGGCGTCAAGGGTGTGTGCTGGAGGGGCTTTGGTGGATGATGCCATAAAGGTGTCGTGGGGCACAGAGGCTTTTGTGCAAGGGGTTTTAGGGGATATGAGAAAATACCGTTTTGATGGGTGAGAAGTGTGACACTTTAAGAGGGTGTGATGGGCGGTTGGTCGTGCTTTAGGGCGCTCTTGAGGGGTCGACAAGTGTTTTAAGGTTTGGGGATGGGTGAGGGGCGTGATGTTGAGATTTTAGGGGCTTTTGTGAAGGAACGGTGAAATTGAGGGGAGGAATACCGTGCTTTTGTGGGGGACAGGAGTGCGGTGTTTGAAGGGGCGGGGCTTTTCGCGCGCCTTGGGGAGTGGGGGGGTATAAAAAAAGGAAATGCCTAAAAAGCGGGATGCATTGCGTATCTGGCTGAAGAGAAGAGAGCGCTTTTGAGATAAGCTTTTTTCTTTTAATGGTTCTGGAATGATGAAATTTGGCATTATCAAATTGGCATTATCAACAATGTGGAGCTCAATTGTTGCTCTCAATTGTTGCTAAAGTATAAAAATTTATCATGACAACGGTTCAGAAAATTTCTCAAAAAATAGAGCAGAAAACGGCTCAAGTGGCTCTTATTCCAAAGCTTATTCCTGTCTTTACCGGAAAGGCGGATGTCCGAGCCGCTTGGGGCGGACGGGGTTCTGGAAAAACACGCTCTTTTGCTTTGATGACAGCTGTGGTGGGATATCGCCATGGAATGGCAGGAGAACGCGGGATTATCCTTTGTGCGCGACAGTTTCAAAATTCTCTCAATGAGAGCTCTTTGGAAGAAATTAAACGCGCAATCGAATCTTATCCTTTTTTACAAGATTATTATGAAATCGGTGATAAATATATTAAATCAAAAGATGGGCGGATTTCTTATGTGTTTGCCGGGCTTGATCGAAATATCGCGAGTATTAAATCAATGGGGCGGGTGTTCCTTTGCTGGGTTGATGAGGCGGAGCCGGTCACTGAAACCGCTTGGCAAACCCTTATCCCAACTTTGCGCGAAGAGGGAGACGATTGGAATGCAGAATTATGGGTTACTTGGAACCCATATCATGAAAATGCCCCCGTGGAAAAACGTTTTCGAAATGTCGATAATCCCAATATCAAAGGCGCACAAATTAATTGGCGTGATAATCCGCAATTTCCCGAAAAGCTTAATCGAGATCGATTGGATGATTTGCAGCAAAGACCAGAACAATATAACCATATTTGGGAAGGCGAATATCTCCAAGCTGTGCAGGGGGCTTATTATCAAAAATGTTTGCTCGAAGCTGAAATGGAAGGGCGGATTACCACCGTTCCACGGGATCCTTTGATGCAGGTGAAAATCTTTTGGGATATCGGAGGAACCGGTGCAAAAGCCGATGCAACCGCCTTGTGGGTCGCGCAATTTGTGGGACGCGAAATTCGTGTGCTCGATTATTATGAAGCTCAAGGTCAACCACTCTGTGAACATGTGGGATGGATCTTTCAAAGGGGATATGAAAAGGCTCTCATGGTTTTGCCCCATGATGGCGCAACAAAAGATCGTGTTTATAATGTCAGTTTTGAAAGTGCCCTCCAACAAGCCGGTTTTCAAACCAAAATCATTCCTAATCAGGGAACGGGCGCGGTCAAAATGCGGATTGAAGCTGTAAGGCGTTTGTTTCCTGCTCTATGGTTTAATCGTGACACAACAGCTGCAGGCAGAAAAGCGCTCGCTTGGTATCATGAAAAGCGTGATGAACAGCGCAATATTGGTCTTGGCGCTGAACATGATTGGGCAAGCCATGGGGCTGATGCCTTTGGACTGATGTGTGTGGCTTATGAACAGCCCCATGCGAGAGCGCGAAAAAAACCTTATCACTCTTCTCTCCATTCTCAAACTTCATGGATGGCTTTTTAATGAATATACTTACAGATTCTTCTTTTTCTTCTTTTGGTCAAATCGAAACGCTTGAACAGCAAGCGCTTTTTAAAAAACTCGTGGGGTGGTATCAGGACGATATTGCGCATGTTGAAAAATGGCGAAAAAATGCCCAAGAAGACTACGATTTTTATAATGGGCGGCAATGGAATGAGCAAGACTTGGCTGTCTTGAACGAACAAAATAGACCGGTGATGACTTTTAACCGTATTGCCCCGCTGATTAATGCTGTCATTGGGGCTGAGCGCAATAATAAACGACAAGTCCAATTTATTCCACGACAAGAAGGCGCTGCCTTTGCAAACCAAATTCTGACAGGGGCCGCTGAATGGTTTCGCGATGAAGCTGATGGGGAATATGAAGATTCTGATGCTTTTCAAGATGCGATCATTTGCGGTATGGGCTGGACAGATACACGCCTTGATTATGAAGAAGATCCGCAAGGAAAACCTATCATTGCGCGGCTGGATCCTATGAAAATGGTTTGGGATGCTAGTGCTGTTAAGCCTAATCTTATTGATGCACAACGTTTATGGTATATTGATGAAAAACCTTTGGCTGTCGCGCAGCAAATGTTTCCCCATGTGCATTGGAGCGATCTTCATGCCGATTGGGTGAAACATCAGGGGTTTTTACACTCAACCAACGGTGGGATGACAAAAAGCTACCAAGGAGAAGGAGCTTATCTGGAAGAGGGAGGAGAGGCAATAAGCACTCAACGGCCTAAAATGGTGACATTGGTTGAATGTCGCTGGTTTGAACGTGAGGTGGTTTATAAAGTACTCGAGCCGCAAAGTGGTCAATTTATCGATTATTCAGAGCAGGATTTTCAAAGTTTAAGTAAAGCCTTTCCAGATGTTCAAGCAACAAGGTTGACCAAAAAAATTGTCAAACGGGCATTTTTGGGGAGAAAGTTGCTTGATGCCCCGGATAAGCCTTTGGTCCCTGCAGGTCAATTGGGATGGGAGTGTATTACGGGTACTTTTGATAAATTAAGCCGGCACTTTTACGGGCTTGTGCGCCCTACAAAAGATCCACAACGGTGGGCAAATAAATATTTTAGTCAAGTGATGCATTTGCTCAATAGCCAATCAAAAGGCGGGATTATGGCTGAACGTGATGCTTTTGATGATGATCGACAAGCCATCGAGAGTTGGGCTAGAGCCGATAGCATTACTTGGTTGAAAAGTGGGGCTGTGTCTGGTGGAAGAATCCAGCCTAAACCAGTGGCACAATTCCCGCAAGGGTTTTTCCAATTGTTTAATGAAGCAAAGAGTGCTCTCGAGCAGGTGACGGGCTTGTCTTCTGAATTTATTGGAACACGAGCGGTTAATCAGCCTGGTATTCTTGAACAACAACGCCGACAATCTTCCCTTAATCTGTTGGCTTCCTTTTTTGATGCTTTGCGTCGATATCGGCAACGACAGGGGAAAATTATTCTCTATCTTATTCAAAATTATCTCTCCGATGGGCGGTTGGTGCGTATTGCTGGGGATGAAAATGCCCAATATGTACCCTTAACACGCGAAATGGTGACAAGTTTGGAATATGATATTGTCGTGGATGATGCACCAACAAGTCTTAATGAAAAAGAGCGGACTTTTGCATTGATTATGCAATTGCTTCCTTTGATGCAAAATTTTGCAACACCAGAGATTATGCTCGATCTCTTACGCTATTCCCCTTTGCCGGCTTCACTTATTCATAAAATTGCGATAAAGGCGCAAAATGCTCTCCAAGAAGAGAAAAATGCTTCAGCGCAAATGGGGCAGAGTGTCGGAGCAGAGCAGATGATGCAGATGTTGCAAAGAGCAAATGCTCAACAGTGACGCTTTATAATTACGCTTTATAATGCGCAATGTTGGAGACATTTGATCCAAGGGAAGTAATCCAAGGGAAGTGATCCAAGGGAAGGGTGTCCATCAATTTCTATCTTTCGTGTTGCTTATGCCGTGTGCAATGGCCGCTTCTCTTTATCTTTATCGTAAGAAGATGAGAAGCGTTGTTTTGTGGGATAAGGGCATGTTGGGGAAAATGTTCGATAGAACTTTGTTGTTTATGGTGGGGGGCAGGGTGGGAGGTATCTTGCCTTCTTCGTGTGGGTGTGCGGGGTATCGATAGGTTGGAGATCATGTGAGCAGAGCACCTTGGGGGGATCAATGCTTATAGGCTGTTTTATCGGAAAAATTTCATTGTATTGTTTTTAAAAAAAAGAAAAGGCTAATGTCATGGATCAAGAACACTTAACGCCGGAAGAACAAAACCATTTGAAACAGGATTTTCTTGCCTCAACGCAAGGGGGAGAAGAGGGTGAAAGTGGAAGAGAAGAAAAAACGTTGGAAGAAAATTTTCACAGGCAAAAGCTTCAACAACAGCCATCTTCTCAAGAAGGCGGAAAAGAGGTGCAGGGGGAAGAAAATGCACCACCAGATCCACAAAAGGATTTTATGGGCTATATGCAATGGTTGGGAAAAACACTTCAAAAACAAGGGCTGTTCCAGGAAAAACAACAACCTTCCCCGGCTCGCGAAGCAGAACAGTTGCAGGCGTTTTATCAGCAGTCTGTGGCAAGTGTTAAACAAAAGCACCAGGATTTTGATCAAGCGGCTGATTTTATTTATGAAACGCGCGCGAAGCAGTTGGCAGCTTTTGCTTCGCTTTATCCTGAGATGGCCGATCCCCAAAATATTGATGCAAGGATTGGTGATGAATTGAAGCAGATCTTGCGCGATTGTGCGCAAAAAAACCAAAATCCGGCTGAAGTGATTTACACGATTGCACAAAAATTTGGCTATAGCAATGTTCAGAATAACATGGGGGAAAATTTGCAGGAAAGACACAATTCTGCAAGGACTCTTGCTGCTTATAATGGCTTGACGCCAAATGGGCCGATTTCTTTGGATATGCTGGATAAAATGTCAGAAGCAGAATTTAGCACTTGGGTTGCTGATCCTAAAAATAAAGCGGCTTTTAATCGTTTAATGGGGGGAAGAGAATTTTAATCACAAGAATAGTGTTTACGCGAAAATGTGAGGAAGCTTCTGGTGCAGCAGGGATGTGGGAGATGTCTTTTAGCTGGACCCATGAGAGGGTTTTTCGCGCGTGAAATGCGGAAGGGAGATGCGTGGGCTTGAGGCTCGCGTGGGGGAATATTCTCAAAGTACAGGCGGGGTAAGGAGAGCTCTTATCAGGGGGAGGCGAGAGGCTAACAGAACCAAAACACACGAGAACAACTTAAGCCACCATCGAAATGAAATGTGGTGTTTTGAGCGCTCGGCACTTTGCCGGGTTTTTTTATGTCAATAAACTTTTCGAGGATAAAATGACTGTAACTTATATCGGACTCAATGACCCAATGGCAGTGCGCACATGGTCTAAACTCTTAAATCAAGAAGTCTCAAAAGCAATCCCGATTGCACCGTTAATTGGAAATGATTCAAACAGTATCGTACAGTTAAAGGATGAAACCACAAAAGCAAGTGGCGATTCCATTAGCTTTAATTTGCGTGTGCAGTTGCTCGGTGATGGGGTCAGTGAAGGGCAAACATTGGAAGGAAATGAAGAAGCTCTACAGTTTCTCAATGATCGCTTGGCGATTAATGAGCTTGTTCATGCGGTGCGGGTCAAAAATGAAGGTACTATCGATCAGCAACGCATTCTCCACGATTTGCGCACGGAAGCAAAAAATGGTTTGGTGGATTGGTATGCAGATCGCCTAAGTATGATGTTCTTCATTCAAGTGTGCGGATATACCGCAAAATCCATTAACTTTGAAGGACGATCCATTACACTTAAACCCGTTCATTATGGCTTTAATGCCCCAACGGCACCAACCGATAAACGCGTTTTGCGCCCTAATGGAAAAACAAAAGATGAAGATTTAAAAGAAAATGATACCTTTGATCTTGATCTGGTCGATAAAGCGGTTGAACGGGCTAAATTAGCGAATCCTAAAATTCGTCCCGTGCGGATCGATGGGGAAAATGTCTATGTGCTTTATCTTCATCCAACCCAAGTAACGCAATTGCGAACCAATACCGATGCCGGGCAATGGCTCGACATTACCAAGGCAATCTATAGTGGAAGCCGTATTAAAAATCCGCTCTATGATGGATCTTTGGGCATGTATAATGGTGTTGTTTTACGCGAAGCTGAACATATTACCGAAGGGGTTGAGTCGGGAACTGCAAATAAAGCTGTCCCCAATGTGCGTCGTGCGGTGCTGCTTGGAGCGCAAAGTGCTGTGATCGCTTTTGGAAAAGATCGAGGGGCAACACGCTATAAATTGGTGGAAGAGCTCTTCGACTATGAAAGAGAATTTGGGGTCGCAGCAAAAACCATTATCGGTATGAAAAAAACCTGCTTTACCTTGCCAGGAAGTGCGCAAGGAGCTCAAGATTTTGGAACAATTGTTATCCCAACTTATGGAGCACCTGCTTAAAGCAAATGCTTGCTTCCTTCTTTCCCCCAACAAGAGGGTTCTGTTGGGGGAAAAATTTAAAATACTTCTAGAAAAAGGATAGGCTTATGACCGCTTTATCTCGTGATCCTAACAATCGCGATCTTACTCATTCAGACCGCTCGCAAACTTTTGCTTCTATGGTCGCGCTTATTCAAGATGAAATTGACGATACAACAGCTGAATATTCCCAGCAAATTCAAGATTCAATTGTTACAGCTTTGCGTTTGTGTGAACGTGAACCCTTTTTCTTTAATGAAAGGAGAAAAAGCACGTTCAAAACACAAAGTGAGAAAACATGGTATGGAAAAGAAGAAGGCGTTTTTATTGAATCAGAAAAAAGCTTGGAAGAAGTCTTTTTAACAACAAAGAATACACCACCAACAAAATTATTTTTTAAGCCTTTGGAAGTGTTGCATCAGCAATATGGTATGCATCCTGAGTTAGGAACACCATTCTTTTATACGTGCCTTGATCAAAAAATAGGACTCTTTCCAACGCCAGAAAATGTCGAAACTGTACAGCTTTCTTATATGCCTATTCATATTAGCGATGAACAGCTCAAAGAAGACAATAATCCTTGGTTGATTTATGCTTTTGATCTCATTAAAGCACGGGCAAAATATGAACTTTATAAAAATATCCTTAAAGATCCTGAATATGCTGCCGTTTCTTTTAGAGATTTTCAAGAACAGCTTCAAGCTTTGCGTATTGAAACATCACGAAGAAAAGGTTCTTCAAAGATTCAGCCAATGAATTTCTAAAAGGCTTTTTTTCAATTGTTTATGCTTAAGATGGGCGTTAAAGACTGGACGAGTGCTTATGTTTTTAAGCGTCGCTTTGGGGCTTTCATGGGGCTTTCATGCGTGTTGGAGTCTAGATTGGTCTTGAGATCCAGATTGGCTTTGAGGAATAGGTGTTGAGGATGAGCCGCTGTTGGGAGGGCTTGTAGACGTGGATATTTTTGCAATAAATCAACTGTAGGTTGTTTATTTGTGGGATTTTTTTGCTCTCGTTTTAAGGGCTCTTGTGGTTTTAACCACAGCAACCTTGATGTTTCTTGAAATGTAAAGGGCTTTGGTCTCTTGTATGGAACGGGTTCTTCAAAGATTTATGGGGGGCACTTTTTTCTCAATCTTTGGGGGGGCGTGCTGGCATTAGCGGCTGGTATTGGGGCGGCTGGTATTGGGAAGTGCTGAGGAATGATTTTGGTTGAGCGTTGGTGGGGGCGGTAAGCTTGCCATGATGGGTGGGATCATTTTTCTCGAGAGGTTAGCAACTTATAGTCGTATTTTATTCAATTTTATGTCCTTAGAGCTTTATTCTAGGGGTTTTGTGGTTTCAATGAGCAAGCCTTGGTGTTTTGGCACTGGGGGCTTCAAACATTTTGTAGGGGGCTTGATGGCTTTTTTCCCAATTGCTGATTATCGACCCGATGTGGCGGATATCAATGGAATTTTTACCGATGAACTTGTCAATGTACTCCCGGCGGATGGCTCTTATATCCCTATGCCAAACTTTGAACCTTTGTCAGAGCCATGTCCAGAGCCTATTTTAGGCGCTCTTGCGGTTAAAACAAAAAATGGCGTTTCTATTCTTGTTGGGACAAGAGAAAAAATCTTCTTGCTTGATAATACAACAATGAAGTGGAAAGATATAAGCCAAAAAGGAAAGGCTTATATGGCGAATATTGATGCGCCGTGGTCTTTTGCTTTGTTTGGTGATTTTATTATTGCGGTGAATGCCAATGATAAACCACAAGTGATCGATATTATTCATGATAAAACATTTAGAAATTTAGGAGGAAATCCACCACAAGCAGGGCTCGTTCGCGTCTGGGGCGATTTCGTTTGTTTGATGAAATTAACTGAACATCCAAGACGGGTTCATTGGTCGGGATTGAATGATGCAGAATTTTGGACTGTGGGGAAAAAAAGCTGCGATTATCAAGATTTTCCTGATGGCGGTTTTGTGCAAGGGGCAACTGAGACGACAAATCCCATTATTTTTATGCGTTCTGCAATCTATTCCGGCTCTTTTATCCCAGGCTCTAAGATTATTTTTAGTTTCCAAAAAATCCACGATAAAAGAGGGGCTAAAAATGCTGAATCAATTGTTTGTCGTGGTGATTTGGCTTTCTTTGCTGATGAGGGCGGTTTTTATCAAATAGCAAATGACGGACAGATTATCCCCATTGGCTTTGAAAAAGTTGATCGAATGATGACCGCAAAGTCAAGACAGAGTAATCTCTATACCATGTCTGCGGCGATCGATGGCGTGTATAATCGTGTTTATTGGATGGTGGATAGCGATGAAAACCTTCATAAACGGATTTTGCTCATTTATGATTGGGGGTTGCAAAAATGGACAAAAGCTCTCGTGGATATCAAAATGATCCTGCCCATTTTCTTGACTGGAACAACGCTAGAAGGTCTTGATTTTGTCGCTAAGAATATTGATGATTTATCCTTTTCTCTTGATAGTAAAGCGTGGAAAAATGAATCACCTATTCTAGGAGCATTTGATCAAAAGGGTAGACTGGGGTCATTTTCTGGTCCTCCTATGGCTTGTGTGGTCACTTCACAAGAAATGGGGCAGACAAATGGCATGATAACACGGGTGAAAAATATTATGCCTCAAGTCAATAGTGGAAAATTTTATTTGTCTGTGGGAATGCGCTTTCGACAATCTTTTGAAGAGGAAACGATTTGGTTGCCAGAAAAGCAACCTTCTCATAATACCGGACAAATTCATTGTCGCGCAAGGGCACGGTTTTATCGCTTTAAATTGCGTATTCCTGAGGGGATGAATTGGACCCATGTCACGGGATTTGATGTGGAATTGATGCCAGCCGGCATGCGATAGGCTAAGCCCCTATAATAAATAAGCATGCGAGAGGCTGAACTTTTATCATTAAAAGATATGTGTGAGAGCCAAGCTATGATCATCAAAGGACAGGACAGATGGGGGTGTCATGCCCTTATCAAAGGAATAAGGCAGGGCTTAATGCTTCTTTATGATTGGAAAGAGTTTGTACCATGTTTTTTATGAAAAAAGCGCTTTCTTAATCTTATGACCGCTCTCTTAATCTTATGACACAAGGGAGGGGGCTTCCTTTTGAAAGGTGTGGGGTAAATAGGAGTGCGTGGGGGACGGCGTAAGGGGGATGTTCGGTGTGCGTGAAAAAATTAAAAGAGCTAAAATCATGATGCAAGATCATCAAGATCATCAAGATGTGTATTCTGCTCACCTAACACAGCACTGGTCATGGGAAAAAATAGCGCCCTATCAAGAGGGTCTTAATGCGGCATTAAAAAAATATGCTCAGCGTTTTCCGGATGATGTTTGTCTGGAAAAAATTGCTGAAGAAATTGCTATAGGACAAGCTCAATTATGGCTGGTCTTAAAAAATAAAATTCACTTTAGTGCTTTTGCAATCACCAAAGTTGAAAGTACCCATACGGGGAAAAAATGCGTCATTCTCTCAGATTTGGCTGGAGAGGGAGGGCTGAAATTGGTCAAATTGATTGATGAGGTCGAAAAATGGGCGCGAACAATCAAGGCTGAAGAAATACATATGTTTGGAAGAATTGGGTGGGCGAAAAAGCTCGCTCATCAAGGATATTCTCGTAATCTTATTCAATATAGAAAGGTTCTGGGTCTATGAGTAGAAAAAAAACACCTCAAGTGCAGACGACAACACAAACAAATGCCCCCCCTGCTTGGGCGGCGGATATTTTTAAACAAGCCAGTGCAGATGCACAGGGGCTTTATAAAAAGGGAATTGGTGGAAATGTTTATCAAGGAGAGCGCGTTGCGGGTCTTAGCGATATGACACAAAATGCACTGAACGGTTTACAACAAGCAGCAGGGCTTTATAATAATCCTGCGCTAACACAGTGGTTAAATGCACCAACCAACACCGCCACAAATCTTTCCAGTATGGCGAAGGGAAATTGGATTGGAAGCAATAGTAAATTTAATATGGCATTGCAAAATGCCTTGAATAAAACTTCTGACGCCATTAACCAATCGATGTCTGGGGCGGGGCGTTATGGCTCTGGAGCCCATACCGGCGTACTCGCCGATGAGTTAGGCGCTTTGGCAACAAATGCAGCAGCACAGCAATATAATCAAGATATTGGTAATATGATGAACGCAAATCAGATGATTGATCGCTCTCAGCTTGATCAAGTGAATGCGGCAAATGCCTATTATCAAGGACAGAGTAATGTGCAAGGAAATGCTCTGAAAGGGGGGATGATTCAAGATCTCAACCGTCAAAATATCTTAGATGCGGAGCGTCAAAAATGGTCAGAAAAAGATAATCAAGATTGGAACCGGTTGGAACGTTTGTTACAGATCGGAACACAGGCGGCTGGAAATTACGGAACAACTTCCGGAAAATCGACAACAATCCCTTCTGTGACAAAAGATCCATTGCGTGACGCGCAGCAGGTGCTGGGATTGGTTGGAGGAATTCTAGGGCTTTGTGATGTGAGAGCAAAAGAAAATATTACCCTTGTGGGAAAGAAAAAAGGATATCCTCTTTATCGCTTTAATTATAAAGGAAATCCACAACGCTACCAGGGTGTTCTGGCACAAGACGTGTTGCGTGTGAAGCCTGAAGCGGTTTTTGTCAATGCGAAAACAAAATTACTCCATGTGGATTATGACAAAATAGGCTTGAAAATGAAGAAAATAAAAATGGAAGAAAGGCCGGAATCTAAAAATAAACCAGAATCTAAAAATAAAATTGTGGCTTTCTTTTCTTCCATTTTTGCGCGTCTTTCCTTTTTGCAAAAAGAGTGTCTCCTATGAGTTCGATTTATGATTGGTCAATCATCGCGTCAGAAAATGCTTATGTCGATGAGAGTATAAACTGGGCTGAAGGGCAACCGCCAAGTTCAGTCAATGATAGTGCGCGCGCTATGATGCAACGTATCAAAGAATATTTGTTGGATAATGGGGGCGTGATTGAAACACAGTTTACGGTTGATAGGGAGAATAAAAAAACAGCCCTTCGTTTGGCGACAAAGTCTTTTTTTGAGACGTATATGGATGGCATTGTGGTGCGCTTTAAAGCACAGGGCGTCAATAGAGGAATAACAAATGTTTCTTTAAATCAATTACCCTCAAGACCAACCTATATGGCAACGCCAGAGGGGATCATGCCTTTAAAGGGGGGAGAAATACAAAAGGGAGGGCTTTATGAACTCGTCTATACGCATGATATTGCTGGGAAAAATGCTGATGGTTGGTTTTTAACCAATCCTACCATAAAACTTCCTGAAATTCCGCCCTTTCCTCCTTTACCTGAATCTTTTTCATCTGGATTTATTGGAACTTTTGCGAGTGAAAAAATACCCTCTGGGTGGCTGCTGTGTGATGGGAAAGAATATTCGCGAAAGAGCTATGCCAATCTCTTTGCTGTTCTGGGGGAAATATGGGGAAAAGGAGATGGGAAAACAACATTTAATGTTCCCGATTTGCGGGGAATGTTTTTACGGGGGCTCGATAGTGGAAAAAAACTTGATAAAGGACGTCTTTTGGGAAGTCGACAAGAAGAATCTTTTAAAGCCCATACCCATGAAGGAAAAACAGATTCGGCAGGTAAACACCAGCATAGTTTGTCAGAGGCTGAAAACAATCTTATCATCCACGGTTGGGGGAGTACTCAAGAGTATGTATCTGTACTGCTCAGAAAAAATATGTTAACAGATCCCGCCGGAGAGCATGAACATAAGGTCTTGTTGCAAAAAACAGGAGGAGATGAAACACGTCCTGTTAATATGGCGGTGGTTTATGCGATAAAAGCCTGAGAGTGAAAGCTTTAAGAGAGATAAAAGAGAGAGCAAAAGGGTTGTAAAATCTTCTATTATAAAAAAAAGCCTTATCGAATCTATCCTGCAGAAAGCTGTGAGATACTCCTGAAAAAATGATCCCTCCTCTTTTATGATTTTACTTTTTGTACCGCCTTTGTTGGAGATATAAGGTCTTTTTGCCTATTGCTCTTTAAAAAATCAAGACTCTCATCATTGATGAGAGGGGCTCATAGAGGGAAGGGGATCATAGAGAGAAGAAAATCTTCATTTCATTGCTTTTTTTGGTCTAAAAAATTAAAGGTTTTATCCACTCTCTCTTTCTTGCGTGTCTTTTTCTTATTAGCTCGTGATATATCGTCTCGTGCAGTGGGTTTAGAGCTTTGATGGGTAATGATAAAAAGTGCAGAGATAATTTTTTATGAAGTCATAAAAGACGATCATTAAAACGCTATCATTGAAGGTAATGATATCTCGTCAGTATGCATACATAAGCAAATCTGCAGAGCAGGACTTATTTCTAGAGCTTAGAACTCATAGAGCTTTATGGCAAGTGAGTCATAGCAAGTGAGTGATCAGCAGATAAAATCCTTTTAGAGCCGTTTGATTGTTAACAAACTGATGTGGGGTTTAAAATCTTCGTCCTTTGAAGATGTTGGGAGGCGGTCAACAAATATGATGTATTAAGGCACAGGAAGGTGAAATGGAGCGGCTTCCCCTTGGCAGTGTATGAAGAAAGCGCTCTTTGCTTTTAAAACGGGTGATTTGTTTGTGCAAGCAAGTTCGTGATTTATTATAACGCTTGGCTGAGAATTTGAACTGTTCTTTGAAAGAGGGTATTTTGTATTTGTCAGCCAATTTTTTTAAAACAGAATGAGTGTGCGAGGAGAAAATCTGTTAGATAATTGTTTATCCCGTTATGCCGTAAAATATCCTTGTTTGAGAAGTAGTTAAAGCTAGAGTGTTTTTTTATGTGTGGGTGACATTGAGGATTTGCTTGGAGAGCCTTCATGAAATCTCAATTCTTTGAGAAGTGGTGATAGAGAGCATTTGACCGGAAAAGTCCAAAATCCCGCTAGACTAAAAGGCCGGTTTGTTTCCAGACTATCGTTTAAAGATCGCTTTAGGTTTGCTTTGTTCTATTGGAAGAAGTCGACGAAGTATGCCATGTCATTATGCATGTTGGGCGGATAGGGAGGAAAAATCACCATTTTAGGTGGAAAACAGAAATAATTAAAAAAAATGTTTTGTAAAGGCTTCCGATAAAGGAATTTTTTTCAAAAGCGTTTAATGCAGTTTAATGAAAAATGAAAGAGTCGGACAAAGGGAAAAAAGACTCAAATGCTCCATGGAGCTGTTCAAAAAGGGGGATATAATGGCACTTTTTCCATTTTCTATTGCAGATATTGATGATCCTGAATGTATTCGTGTGGTGCTTTATGCCAGCGGGAGAATGGGCCATGCTCCTTTGAACGCATTGTTGAAAAAAGCATATAAGGATATGAAAAAAATTTCAAAGCGCATGGATGCTTTAGAAGATAGGGTAGATCTGCTTGATATTATCGGTATCAAATAGAAGTAAAATATGAAAGAAAATGATCAAAGCAATATGAATAGGATTGTAAGCGGCGGAATAACCTACCAGAGACTAAGATGAATGCATCAGAAATTAAAATAAAATCATCTGTCGATAAAAGTGGTTTTGTTTCTCAATTGACAATACAATTGATAATACTTGGACTGTCAAAAGATTATAGCTCTTTTATTTCAGAAATTACAACACATAAAGCCGCTAGAAATACACAGCAATATTGGTCAAAACATCCCTATTGGATTCTAGAGGGACTTCTTTCTGGGGCTTTTGGGTATTGCTTCTTTTTTAAAAAAGCGAAAATAGAAAAGAGTGATCATAAGCAATATGTCTGCGTTGAAGGTGTATAGATAAAGAGAAACCTTATTTCTATTTTCGGTGGAGTATGGAATTTCTATGCGTTTGAAATGTTTTTAAAAATGTCAAAATTGATAGAGCGTGCATCTTCAAGAACAAAAGCATTATTTCAGAAAAGTTTATCATGATGTTTTTGAAAAAGGTAAGGGCGTGTGATGAGGGTGCATAAGGCAAGCCTTATAGATAAATTTTGAAGCCTAGAGAGAAATAAGTTTGAAAATGAGAAAATCTTATGACTTTGGATCTCTCCTTTAAGATGCGATCATTATAAATCATTCCTTGTGCTTAAACGGAGTGTTTACGCGTGCGTTTTCTTAAGACAAATCAACAAAGTGGTTTGATTTATTAAATATATTTTGTTTTTAAAGTCTGTTTTACTGCAAACGGTCTCCTTCAATAAAAAGATATTATTCTTCATATGGTTAAAGCGATAAGAGAGACAACAGGCTTTTTTTCATTCAGATGAATGAGATAAAAAAGTGCTTTCATTGCTCATTCTTTATACTTATCTCTGGCTTTATACTTATCTCTGGATAAGTTTTATAAATATAATTAAAAATATTGCAATACTATACGTTTTGTGTATAAATATTGCTTATTGATTTCTTTTTTTATGTTATTTAAATTATATCTCTATTCATAAGCCACACCATTTAATGGTGTGGCTTTTTTTATTGCCTCATAGGCTGAATACTCGATCTGTATTTTGGGGATGGCTTTAGATCCTTTATTTCATTGTTCTCATTATTGTATTTTGTGACGTTCTTTTGCAATGAAATCTCTAAAATCTTGGGCATTTTTATCTCAATAGGGGCGTTTAAAGTAAAAATGCAGGTGTTTTTTTATTTCTTTACGTTTGTTGTCTTTAAGGGCGTTGAAGTGTAAAGGATCTTTGTTCTTTTTTGGTTGAGAGTGGCATGGGGAAAGCGGCAATGGAGAAAGCGGCGTGGAGATATTCTCATAAATGCTAGATGGCGAACAATGCCAATGTGTTTTTAATAGAGTTTGTTGATTTTGATCGGAAAATCTATTCTTTTTCTTTATGTGAGAAGTCTTTATTTGGGAATCCCCTGCATGAAAACACCCTGCATGAAAACACCCTGTATGAAAAATTTTGTGAGGAATTTTACATCAATAATCTTTTCTCCCGTTGTCGCGATATTCCTTTGAGGAGGAGGCGTGTAAGATTTTACACATGAGTGTTCGTGTGTGTTAAATATGAGGGAGTAGAGCTTCATCTAAATAAGATTTTTTTCATCATCTACTGAACTTTGCGAGTATATTTTATCCATAACACTTTATAAAATAAAGCTTTTTTCTAGAGATCTTATAAGAGGGGAAAGCCAAAGGGGAAAGTCTAAGTGAATTTTGTGCGTCAATCCACGCAAATGGGAACGAAACGCATGTGAACCATAATACATCAAGCGCTGTTTGTTGCATCTTTTCTTTTTGTTGCATAATTTGTGATAGAAAATATGGGGTGCTTAAGAAGACTTTATCGACAGCAGAAAAAACATTACGCGACAACAGGATCTTTATTTCAGAACGTCTTATGCTTTGGACAAAAAATCTCCCAAAACGCTGTTACGTTTTCCTTCCATCTTTGCAAGTTTGCGACTGTCTTTCCTTTTATCTTTATGCAGAGGAGACAAGTTTATGCAGTAGGGGGGGTAGAGACAAAAATCGGATATAAGAGAGGTGGACACAAGTGGGTGATACAAGAGAAGAGGTATAAAAAATCTAGAAGGAAGGGGACTTTAAAGGCAAGAGATGGGCATGAATATTTTGATCAGTGTTATTAATGATATTGCCATTGTTGTTTTACAGCGAGTTTGAAAAAAAACGGGTTGTTTCAACTCATTGCTGTTTGTAACCTTAACGCGTTTTTTTCTTAAGAAAGTGCAGTTTTTTGTTGTTTTTAATCAGTATCAAAATCCTAAGTGTGTTTGAGAGAGCGTAAAACAAATAAGATCTCTCAGATTAAGATGGGCGCACCTCTATCCGAGACTCCAGCTTTTATATGTTCGATGGGGTGTTTATTTCTAAAAATGGCGAGACGGCCTTCATTGAAAATGTAAAGGCGGACAATTACGCGTCTTGTCAGTACCTTTTTGCTTTACGGCTTTCAAAATGCGCCATATCTTTTAAATAGATCATGTTTTACATTTTATGTTTCTCACGTATCTTTGGGGGATCATACCCCTCTCTGAGAAAACAGATCAATATATTTTCTAGTCCACAATGTGCGATAAACCTTAAAGAGTTATCCTCCTCTTAAGCTCATTTCGTGAGGGGGCTTGAATGGTACCAGCCCCCATGACGTGAATAAAATGGATAGGATTCTTCTCTCTTTATGTTTCATAAAAAAGAGTATGCTGGCATCCACTTTTCTAGCTCATAATATTTGCGAAAAGCTCTTAGAACTTAAGACGGTTAGAGGCATGCCTTTCTTGGACAGTCTTTGATAGATGCGTTAGCTCCGCATTGTAACGTTAAATCAAGTGATTTTACGGGTATAACAGGGAAAACAGATTTGAAATGAGAAAATCCTATGATAGGCAGATTTCTTATTCAACATACAAAATAATGAACATTCTTTATCCATAAATGGAACGTGTCTTAACGAAGGCGAATTGTTTACAGAGTGCGATGGATGAAGAATCTTTGTTTTTTCATAAAGGAGGAAAATTTTTCATAAGAGTTTTCTATGATAAAAAATAGTAAAAATATTAATGCTACAGAGAAAAAGCGTCTTTAAGTCTATTGATCATTTGCTGTTATGCCCTGTATTGTGTAAAAAAGTGCTTTTATCATTTGGGGTTGTAAAAAGATTCTCTTGGAATTTTAAAGGGTATAGTCTTTATGGAAAAAAGAATCCGTGCAAGGCAAAAGGCTTATTTTAAAAGATTATATCGCAAGATTGCTTTTGTTTGTGTGATACTCTTTTGTATTGTAATTTTGTGTTTTATTTTTGCAAAGGCGGTCAGTTATTTTTCTTCTCACAAAAAAATAGCACAACAAGCGCCTGTTGAATTGGCTATTCCTGTCTTTGATTTGCGTGTGTATTGCAAGGAAATTTCTGCTTCCGTGATGCCCGATATGAAAAGAGAAGTTTATCAGCATTGTCTTAATTTGGAAAGTGAGGCCTATTTTGCTATTCGTGAAATGTGGGATAAGCTTTCTGATACGACAAAAAAACAATGTTTGGCAATGGTCCGACCGGGGGATGGAAATTATTTTCTCTTACGGGATTGTTTTCTCAATGAAAAAGAAAATGAAAAAGGCAGAAAACGCAATTACTTTTAGGGGGGACACGAAAAATTGAAAGAGTGCGAATTTTAATGAAAAGATAAAAAACGCTTCATTGCTCTTTGCCTTTATTACCAACAACCTCTATACCAATAAGATGTGTTTATTTTGTACAAGCCCTGGTCCATTTAAGACGTGATCGTATAAGCCCATGGGGGCCGCTTTAAAGTATTTTAAGGGACATGTGCGTTTTGAGGAAAACATACTGTGCGCTTTTCATTTAAGGGAAATAACAGTGTGGAAAGATCATTTTGCGATGGTGCTTTGGTAAATGGGGAAGGTGCGCATGAAGGGTATAAAATTTATCAAATATCCTCCTTCTTTCACGTTTCATAAAAGTGCAAACTAAGCGGCATTCTTATGTTATGGATAGCTTTTGCTTGGCCTTTGAAACGATCTATAAGAGGCTTCCTTAGTTTTTTCTTTCTCTGTTTTTACTCTGCGCATGCTTTCCTTACGTGTAACATGCAAGTCAATGATTTTGATTGATCCAAAAAGAAACAGATTGAGGATAAAAAAACTACGGTATAAGTTTTTTTTACTCAATATAAAAGTTTAAGACAAAAAAGATGAATGGTCTTTATAAGTCAATTTGTTGTAAAAATTTGAAAAAGTTCGGAGTGTTGACAGACCAATGTGGAGAAAGAATCCGCGTCCTTTAAGGGTCACTTAAGTTGAGAGACACGACAAATGGATCAATAGATATAACATGGATCAATAGACATGACAAAACTGAGTAGAAAACATTTCTGATCTTTTATAAGATATTTATTTATAATGATAATCTAGCGTTATTCATATGGAATTAAAGACCCGAATAACGTAAGATTCTCTCATTTCAAAGCTGTTTATGTTGCATCAATTAAAATCACTCATTTGCACATCACAAGTGGGATGAGTGTGTGGATTAAATTTGTATAAGATAAGGAGTAAAAATGGTCCTTAGGAATCGTCTTAATGCAAGGGCTTTCGCAACATTGGGAGCTGGCAAATAGTGTGATGGTGCCGGCTTGTTACTTCATAAGTGTAAAGATGGCGGTGCTCAATGGCTTTATCGTTATACCCTTCACGGACGTTGTCGCGAAATGGGCTTGGGAGCGTTGCGAAATGTTTCTTTAAAACAAGCCCGTGAATTGGCAACAGGGTGGCGTTCTGTTTTACGTGAGGGTCGTGACCCCATTTAAAAACGCAACAAACAAAAGCGTGAGGTAATCAATCTCCATTATCTAAAAGATATTGCTCTAGATGCTTTGAAAGGGTATAACCTTCAAGGTATTTTATGCGTAAAGCGCTTTATTGGGGCGCAAATGGGTATATTTTATACTCTCCAATTTTCTTAGATTAAGACAAGAATATAAGAAAAGTGTGATAAGAGAAAAATGTGGTATGCCATTCTTATTGATAGACTTTAAGGGGGAACATTTTTTTTGAGAAGAATCCGATTTTGAAGGAAGTGTAACCTTTGATCGTTTTTTTTAAAATAATTTAATGTTTTTTATTTAACTATTTTCCTTTTAGGCTCAATTTGTTATCAATGAAGAAGGGTGTTCACTTAAAAATCTATAGGGTTAAAATAGAAATTGAGAGGATCGTTGGTAAGTTTGAGAAAGAAGAGTGTGGTCTCTTGGTGATTATAGGGCTTGAATAATTCTTCATATTAATCTATCTATAAGAATCTAAGGGGTTTTGTGAAGCGATTGTGAATTATCGCTCGCAAGGGGTTGTTTTAGCGGTGAAGAGAGGCTATATTCATACAATAAAGAGGTTCGCGCAGTGACTTGTTCGGGCAGAAGTGCTTATGAGTTTGGGGCACGAGGGGGAAGGCATATCAGCGTTTTTAGGAGCGGTGGTTTTAAAGCAAAAGGTGATTTTAGGGCAGAAAAAGGAAAGCTTTCCGTGTTCTCTGGCAGGTTTTTGTTCTTTGTCAGGTATGTTCTATGTGTGTTCTCCTTTTTGTTTTCCACAAGGTAATTATTTTTTTAATGAAATATGGTTTATTTAAAAAAAAACACTTGGCATTTTATGTGAACATCACTAGGTTTCTGCTGGTTGACAGAGAAATAGGGAATTTTTGATTTATGATTTCCCTGCTGTTTCGTGATTTTCAAGAAAATATATGCTTTTATCAATATCAGTAGGGTTCGTTTGAGTAAAACAAAACGCGGATAGCTTGATAAGCGTATGTTAAACATGATCAGCATTATTAAAAAATAATGCAATGAAGAAGAGTCAATTAAGACACACACTCCAATAAAGGGATAAAGATGAGGCCACAACAAAATAGACGGGTACGCGGTCGCAATAATAATAATGGTAATAACAATAATAATCGTCGCGGTCCTAACCCGTTATCTCGCAATTATGAAAGTAGCGGTCCGGATGTTAAAATTCGAGGGAATGCTCAGCAAATTGCCGATAAATACATCAGTCTTGCGCGTGATGCACAAGGTGCCGGGGATCGCGTGATGTCAGAAAATTATTTACAACATGCTGAGCACTATTTGCGTATTATTTTAGCTGCAGCGGGGCAAATGTCCCAATCGGCTCGGCGTGATGAAAACCGTGGTGATGAAAATTGTGAGGAAAACAACGGGCAAGAATGCAGTGAAATAGATTCTGAAGATCAAAAAAAAGATGCTGTCGCGTGTGATACAGATGTATTGCAGGCACAGTCGCAAAAAAAAGATCTTGGTTCACATGTCAAAGTACAAAATGGCGATGCACGTGAAAATGCTGTCGAGGCTCTATCGGATGAGAAAACGAGTCAAGAGAACAGTTGCTCTGAGGAAAATGTTGAACCTGTTAAGAAGACACGTCGTTCTCCGCGTCGGCGTACGGTACGGACTCAAGACGAATCAGCCCTTGAGCTTTCTCTTACAACAGCAGAAAGCTCTAAAAATGGAGATGCATCAACATCAACAGAAGAGGCTTCTCCTTTGCCTGGATTAAGTGATGGAATACAGAGAAAAACGCGTCGTCGCCGTGTGGTCAATCTTGAAGCAGAGGAAAATGTTTAAATCCCTTAAACATGCTGTATTAAGTGTTTATGATGCTGTTGGTATGATGACGAGTATAGGTGTGGTTTCTTACACTTTCATTTGAGTTTTCACAGGCAATATCCGTTTTTTTTTAAAGAATAGAAATGCACTGTTTGAAAGCTTTTCCCTTCATCTCGATGAAGTGAGGGGATACAGAGAAAAACGCGTCGTCGCCCAAGTGGTCAATCTTGAAGCAGAGGAAAATGTTTAAATCCCTTAAATATGCTGGGTAAGCCGGTGATGTTATTGACTTGCTTAATGAGGTATTGTCGTTGATATTTCTTCTGTCGTTTCAATAGAAAGAACGGCAATTAGTGCACCGGTATGATAATTGTAAATCATAAATTTTGTTTGTCCATCAGGGGTTAAAATTTTTAGAACAATAGTGTTGTCTGTCAGGCTTTGCGACAAAATCTGTGTTTTTTTCGGTAGAGAGAGCGTGTGGTGGATAACGTGTTGATTTTTGCTGTTGGAGGAAGAGAGCTCTGTTTGTTTTGGTGCTGATCCCGTTGTAACTTTATAAACGATTAAGAACAGGACGGTTAGAATGAGGAACAACGTTATTAAAACGGAAATCATCATTAAACCCATCAGTTTTTTTCTCACCCGCTCTACAGCAGGATCTAAGGGGAGATCTTGGGGCTGAGGATTTTGCTCTGTGTGAGGGGCTTTTGAAGGTTGCATTGGCTTATTATCCATCATGTCTTCTATTGATTATTTTTTCAGATCTGATGGGTTTATGCGTTTAAAGTTTTTTCTGCAAGAGGTTTGTGGAAGAAGAACGCAGAAGAGAAGGCAATATTGGTAAAATGTCTTCTTTGTGGACTGTTGATCTCTTGTCATTGGCATTTGGGCTTTTAAGCAGGAAATCTCCGCGGTTTGTTACAGACCAGATCAATTTTACTTTTTGTTGATGTACATGAGGGTGTATTTTTATGCATTGGGCAAAAATTTGTTGTCCATAAAATGCAGACTTTTTTATGGAAGGCACCATAGCTTGTTCACAGGCTTGAGCCGTTGGGTAGATTTTAGTCATTGTATTGTTGGAATAGCAACGGTTAAAATCATCCGTACATGAAACCAATAAGAGAATAAAAAGAAGGGGATTCATAAAATATTTTCCAAATGAGTAATTGACAGTATGGACTCCAATTTGTCAGCCTTAAGGCTTTTTCATTGTTTAACGTTTTTAAAGTTTTTTCGTTCCAAGCTGTTTCCAAGCTGTTTCCAAGCTGTTTCCAAGCTGTTTCCAAGCTGTTTCCAAGCTGTTTCCAAGCTGTTTCCAAGCTGTTTCCAAGCTGTTTCCAAGCTGTTTCCAAGCTGTTTCCAAAAAGCCAAGCTTGTGGGAAAAACTGGTGGCTGAATATGTTAAAAACACTAAAAATGTCTCTTGTGAATGCTCTCTAATGTCAAAGGTTTGTTGTACGGAGTAATATAATGGGTTTGTTCTATGGCGGGTATAATGATGCCCAATGGCTGCTTTTAGTCCGTAAGGGCTATGGCGGGTACAAAAGGGCTTGATGGTTCACTTGACGGGGGGAGAGGACCCTCTTTACAGATACTGTTTTTGAAATGAGCTTGAAGGTCCTGAGAAATATTTAAAAAGTGTGTGAAGAGAAAAGTATCTTCTGTTTTGGGTGTTTTCTTTTGCGTGAAAAGGAGGATTGAGAATGCAATCAATAAAAGCATTAGAATAAAAATAAAAGCATTAAAATTGTGTAATTTTTATTCGTTTATTGATTTTGTCATAGATGCGCTTTAAGCTCCGTCAAGCTCTAAAGCGTGATGGTTAGCTTTAACTCTTGAAATTTCATCATTTTTATTCAAAATAAAAAGATATGAAAACTGCAAGAACTATACAAGAAAGTTATACAAAAAAGAGGGGAAATAGGCCCGTTTTGATTTGGTATATAAAAAGCTGAAACGGCTTGTTCTTCATCGTTTGGGTTTCTGTTTAATAGGCCGTTATGGGAGGGATGGACGTTGATGGGCAGCGGGAGAGAGCTTTGATTGTGGCATTTTCATTGTTAAGTTTTTTGCGAGGTTGGGAAAATACCTTTGGGTTGAAGAAAAACAGGGCTCAATAGGTTAGAAATTTTTCTGAAGAAAGAAGTTTATGGTTTGAAAGGCTCTTTTAAGAAAAAATATCAAAATAAGTATCTGGAACAGAAAGGCAATAAACAATCCCTTCTTTAGTCCATTTGAAGGAAGCTGAACCATTGACAGAAATGGGAACAATTTTTTCAAGAACTGCACTGCCAAAACAAGCTTTCTTATTATTTTCGGGAGGGGACCCGGATTCAAAGTGTTCATTCCAAGTGATGATTAGGTGCGTTTTATCATTCAGTTTTGTTTCAATTTCACAGCGCACACAAACGCTTCCCTTTTCTTGCGAAAGGGCTCCAAAAGAAAGAGAATTAACAATCAATTCGTGAAAAGCCAAACCAATATGCAAAGCGGCATTGGGAAAAAGATAAGGATTGACACCCTCAAGTGAAAAACGTTCGGTCTCTCTCATGAGATAGCCAAATGCTTGTGTTTGAACCAATTCACGAAATTGGGCGCCACGCCAATCGGAATCGGTGATCAGATCTTGAGAATGAGAAAGAGAATGAAGACGACCTTGAAATTTGCGTAAGAAAACCTGAAGGGATTCCGTATAGCGAGCCGTTTGGCTGGCAATACTTTGAATGATCGCTAGAAGATTTTTAGAACGATGGCTGACTTCTCGTAGGAGAATTTTAAGCACTTGTTCGCGCCGGCGTAAGCCAGAAATATTAACACCGGTGGTAATAATACCGATGATGTCTCCGTTATCATTGCGGTGACAATCAATAGAAAATTTGTACCAGATCTCTTGTTTACTCGTATCTTCAAAACGTGCTTCAACGGTTTGCATTTTGCCATTGGCTAAAACCTGCAATTTAATGGTTTCCATATTATCTGCAAGGTCAAGTGAAAAAAAGTCGCTGTCACGACATCCAACCCGCCATTTATGGTGCAAATGGTGCGGCAAGTTTTCAGCCCATAAATAAACCAGATTTGTGGACTGATAGAGAACACAAATATCAGCACCACGAATCGCTTGCATGAGCGCGCTCATATGAGATTTGTCTATGGGAGGCTTTGAAAGAGGCGTAACGATCATAATGGAAGAGGTTTACTTTGTTCTAAGCTGCTTTAGAAGCATTCTCTTGAAAAAATAAAGCCTGCGAAATAAGCGCTTTTACCATATCTGGGTTAAAAGGTTTGGTCACTAAAAAAGTTGGTTCTGGACGCTCACCAGTTAGTAATCTTTCTGGAAAAGCCGTGATGAAAATCACCGGTATACGATCATTTTTCAAAATCTCATTGACCGCATCAATGCCTGAACTGTTATCGGCTAATTGAATATCCGCTAAAATCAACCGTGGCTTTTTCTTATGATACATGATGACAGCTTCATCACGCGTACGCGCTATGCCCACAACATGATGACCTAGACCTTCTACCATTTGCTCAATATCGAGTGCAATAAGAGGTTCATCTTCAATAATCATCACTTCTGTAGCAATTTGTTGAGAAATATCAATGGAGGCTTGGTTAAGAAGCTTGCGAAACTCTTTCGTATCTAGATTCATGATTTCACTGGCTTCTTGTTCATTAAATCCTTCAACGGCAATGAGCAAAAATGCTTGGCGCGCACGGGGGGTGAGATAGGATAATTTGGCACTGGTTTTTTGTTCAAGCCCAAATTGTGGCAGGGGTTCAGGGATATTCGGGGTGGTTTGGTCAAAAAGATGGCAAAAAAGCCAATAGGTCCCAATCCGGTCACTGGGTGTTTTAGGAAAAATGGAAATGTCGGCAATGAGCGCTTCCAACATCGCTGATACATAAGCATCGCCTGAGGATTGGCTGCCTGTAACAGAACGGGCAAAACGCCGAAGATAGGGAAGATGCGGGGCAATGCGCGTTGATAATGACATAATTTATAACTCCTTTGACCTTTCAAGCATTTCGTTGGTTGAAATTCTCAACAGATAAAAAAGTTCCAATTTGTATGGAACTTTTTACTGAGAGTTATATTTACAACCATAAGGCGAAAAATTCTTCGCGGTGCTACTGATATTATATGGATTAGGGGGATGAAAAATGAATGACCGTGATGAAAAAAATCTCACCACACACTTTAAAGTTGAAGATGATCTTCTCGGGACGAACAGTGAGATAGCACGGAAATTACGCCAATTTTACATGGAAATTCAAGAAGAAGCGCTACCACGGCGTTTGCTCGAGCTTTTAGAAAAGTTGGAGCGTGCAGAGCAATTTTCTTTAAACAATGTGAAAAAGGTTTGAACCCTTTATGTCAAAATGCGCGAAAAACTTTAAAAAAGAACTCCTTTTGGTATTGCCGGCTCTGCGTGCTTTTGCTGTTTCGTTAAGTGGTAAGCACGATAAAGCCGAAGATTTGGTCCAAGATACGGTGATGAAAGCATGGGCTAAGCAAGATAGTTTTGAGATGGGAACCAATCTCAAAGCGTGGCTTTTTACGATTTTGCGCAATGAATTTTATAGTCAAATGCGCAAAAAGGGGAGAGAAGTTCAAGATACTGATGGTGTATTTACTCAAAATGTTGCGGTTCATCCTTCTCAATATGGAACGCTTGATTTGCAAGATTTTAAAAAAGCCTTAAATCTGCTTTCAGCCGATCAAAGAGAAGCCATTATTCTCATTGGAGCATCAGGGTTTTCTTATGAAGATGCGGCGGCTATTTGTGGCTGTGCCGTTGGAACCATTAAAAGCCGTGTGAGTAGGGCGCGTCATCGATTACAGGAGCTTCTTCATGTCAATGGTGAGTCCGATTATGGTCCCGATTCTTATTCTGCTGGGAGTACATTGTGTTCATTTAACGGCTAAAAAAGCATAATAATTATGATGCGTAGCCTTGTTTTTTTTATTCCCGTTATAGCTATTACAGTAAAGTCAGTATCTGAGGAAATTCAGAACGTTTGGTGTGTGTCTCTTGGGAACACAAGAAAAGCCTATATAAACGCTCTTATGGGCTTTTGGTGTTTGTTCCATAAGGCTGCCTTCCTTTGTACTGAAAAATGACGACTTTCAAGTTCGCCAATGGAAATTCTATGACAACAAAGACAAATTTGCTGCCTCAAATGCCTTCTTCTGATGCAACGATATCACGCTGGCGATGGGCCGCAATTGTTGTTTCCCTCGTGATGGCTCTTTTTGCATCGGTTTTTATTATGTTGCTTTCCAATGCTGTTGATCGAGAAGTTGCTCAGTTAAATACGAGTTCAGAATTACGCGAACAGGCTGATTTGGTGCTTATTAGCCTGATTGATATGGCTGTTGCTGATCGCAGCTATGCAAAAACTCGAAAACCAGAAGATAAAGTCCGCTTTGAAAATGCAGAGCGGGAGTTGGGAGATATTCTCGATTATATCGCACTTATTGTTTATGCCCATCCGCAATGGGATGAATGGTTTATGGCTTTTAAAGGCGAGGTTGAAGCACGAAAAGAATTTATGAATGCCCATATGCAGGCTCTTGATACGGTTCCTGATCAATCTTCTCAACCTTCTGCTTCTTCTGAAAGTCAGAAGATTCAAGTGGCGCGTTTAGCGCAATTGATGACAAGTTTTATTAATGGTGATGATGTGGTGCGACAAAAACATCGTGAGGGAATCGCTTTGATGCGGGCTGCTTTAACATTGGCGGCGATTGTTTCTGTTGTAAGCACTTTTATTTCTGCCTATTTTGTGATTAATCGTTTTCATCGTGATGTGCGCTCTTTAAAATTGTATCAATTGCTGCTTCATAGTGAGAATGCTGCTCTTGAAGCCCGTGTGAAAGAACGGACCCAAGAATTAGAAAGAGCGCGTAATCACGCCGAGAAAGAACGCCAACGGGTTGAAATATTGTTGCAGGATGCAAGTCATCGTATCGGCAACTCTCTTGGGACGGTGTCTTCTTTACTGGGGCTTCAATTAAGTCGGAGTAAAAATGAAGAAGTCCGTTCTGTTTTAGGAGCTGCACGAGATCGTATTCAGACAATTTCCACAGCCCATCGTCGTTTGCGCTTGAGTGATGATATGGAAACGACTTTCTTGGCTGACTTTCTCAGTTCTGTTGTGCATGATGTCGAATTGTCAGTCCCTTTTGAATTGCGTGAAAACATTACCATTCACACAGACTTTAAAGATTGTCGATTGTCTTCAAGAGATGCTACAACTCTTGGAATTATCTTAGGAGAATTGCTGACCAATTCCTTAAAACATGCTTTTCCTGATCAACGAGAGGGGCATATTTATATCTCCTTTGGTCCTCAAGCCAATAGACAATTGGTGCTCATTGTTGAAGATGATGGCGTGGGGATGAAAAATCAAACTTTAGAACAAAAGACAGGACTTGGTCGTGTGGTGGTGGAACAGCTTTGTATGCAATTTGGTGAAAAACCTGCTTTTGAAACGTCTTCTTTAGGAGGGACAAAGATCGTCATTCCTTTACCAAAACTGGGCCACGAAGAGTGCAAAAAAAATCTCTGATTAATTTTTAAAGGTGTAAATTTTCTTTGTTTGTTCGTTTTCAAGAGAAGAAAATAAAGATAGCTTGGCAAAATCATCACCATTCATGAAAGTCTTGCTTGTCTTCAAAAGATGCTACAACTCTTGGAATTATCTTGGGTGAATGGCTGATCAATACCTTAAAACATGCTTTTCCTGATCAACGGGTATGTCGTATTTATATCTCCTCTGGTCCTCAAGCCCCAATAGACAATTGGTATTCATTATAAAAGATGATGGGTGGGAATGAAGAGTCAAACTTTAGTACAAAAAATAGGACTTGGCCTGTGGTGGTAAAACCGCTTTTATATGCAATTTAGTGAAAAACCACTTTTTGAAACGTCTTCTTTAGGAGGGGAGACAAAAATTGTCATTCCTTTATCAAAACTCAGCATCAATCGTTAAAATAATGAGCCATTTGTTTAAAAGAAAATTTTTCAAAATTAGCCTTATGATGAGAAAAAAATACTCAAAGCTATCATCATAATTATATTTATTGCTGAGTTTCTCATAAGCTCATCTTTTTTGCTAAAATGCTCCCTCATCATTCTTTTTTATATTTCCACTGTACACCTTGATAAGGCGATAGAGGCTGTACCTATTTTAAAACGTTGCTCTATTTTTTGCGTACCCGTCTCCTTTAAAATATTTTAAGCGCAGAAATACTTTTGAGGTCATTTAAACTCTTAGATATTTTTTGAAAGACTTTATATTGATAAGCTTTTGTGAGAAAGACACTTATTACGGTCTTTCCATGCTTTAAGTCTCTTCAGAGGGTTTTATCGGACTGTTGATTAAGGAATCAATATTGTTTTTTTCTTGTAGGAATGTTTGCAGGTCTTGGTTGGTTAAGGCTTTGCTATCGGGTATACGGATGCGCATGGGATCAACTTTGACACCATTGACAATGATTTCAAAATGACAATGGGGGCCGGTTGCCATCCCTGTTGTCCCAACATAGCCAATGATTTGTCCTTGTCGTACCTTCACACCTGGTTTTATATCTGGTGCATAACGGCTTTGATGTGAATAACTGCTGACATATCCATTCGCATGTTGAATTTCCGTATGGTTTCCATAGCCGCCTGTGACGCCTACTTTTGTAACAATACCATCTCCTACAGCAATAATAGGTGAGCCTTTTGGTGCTACCCAATCAACCCCTGTATGCATGCGCACATAGCCTAAAATAGGATGTTTACGCGGACCAAAGGGGGAACCGAAAATGCCATTGGGCGTGGGTTTTCGCAGTAAGAAAGGTTTTGAACTCTTCCCTTCAGAATCATAATAATCAATGCTTCCGTCTTTTAATTGATAACGGTAATATTTATAAGTTGTATTGCCAAAAGTTGCACTAATATAACGAATTTCTGGATCAGTGCTTTGAGAGCTTTTTTTTGCTTTCTTTTTACCATTTTGGCTTTCTGTATCACTTTGGGGGACGGCATAAAATATTTCGATCTGATCATTGGGGGTTATTCGGCTTTTCATATCAATATTGGTGGCAAGGAGACGAATAAGACGATAAGAAAGCGATTGTGATATATTGTGGCTGAGCAAAGCACTATAGAGTGCATCATAAGCCGTTGGTAATTGTGCGCTATTGATATAAGAATGAGGAATACCATTTTGAAAAGCCGTTTTTAGTGCTTTAGACATCTTAGGCTCTGTGCTTTCAATGAATTGACCTTTATCATTGAGGGCAATGGTGAGAACATGATACATCCCATGATAAATACTTGCGCGTACGAGATGGTCTTCTTCTCCAGCTTGTGTCACGATACCAATGCGCAATAAACTCCCCTCTTTAAGCGTATCGGAAAGGCTATATTTTTCGAGGGTGCTCACAACTTTTTCAATTTGATTTTTTGTGTAACTGGTTTTTTTGAAAGCATCAGCGATTTTTTGTTTTTTACGAATAGGAATAATATCTTCAACATAATTTTTCGCCAAATCGATCCGCTGATTTTGAGGAGAAACGGTTACATTTTCTTGAACGATTCGAACTTCAGGAGATTCTGTTCCTTGGGAATCAGAAGAGGCATCTTCTAATTTTAAAGGATCGATGAGTGTGAGGACCGAAAGAAGTTCACTACTTTTTTCTAAAGTAAATCCAGCCTTTTTTACCTCTTGTTGTGCTTCTTCCTCTGTCAGCGTATCGGTGTCCTTAAAATCGAATTGATTAACCTTAAAATCATAGCTACGTAGGGTGAGTTTTGTTTCGATTTTTGCACCGTAAATTTGTCCGGAATCTTGTAGATTGACGCCTTGCGTTTTCGAATCGCTGGCAAGAATGCTTAAAGAATCAAATTTGGGATAGCTATATTTCTGAGGACGTTTTTCGGCTAATGCCATGCGAATCCATTCAAAATGTTGTGTTTGAATGATTTTTTCATCGCCTTTTTTTTGCACAATTGATAGTTCAAATTGGCGTTTACTATCGAAGCTTTGCCGTGCATGTGTGGGCATAATACGATCCCCTTTATAGCCATTGGCTTCAGGGTCTTGTGCTTGTGAAAAATTATCTATTGTAAACCATTGTGGCGGTGTTACCAATCGCTGTTGTTCATCAAGAGCCGTAAAAAGTGCAATCCCCATAAGAATGCAGGAAGTGATTCCCGTTAGCACTGTTCCCGTAAGCCAACGGACAGAAACTTGCCTGCGCTCAGGGCGCAAGCGTTTAATGACAAGAGCAGGGTCTTGTCCGGGATCGTTCTTTTGTTGTTCGTTATCCCACATAGATTGTAAGCGCACTTTTCAATATTAAATGACGAAAGCATTAAAAGCATTAAACATCAAATGACAAAAGCTAACATAGCTTAGCACGTTTCTACAAGAATTTGATTAACAGATTACAGATCATGCAAATTCTTTTTATCCCATAATGCCCCATCAACCTTATGTTGAGAAATCTCTTTAAAGCAATCTTTAAAGGAGTGTCAAACAAAGGCTATAAAAGCTATTATGATTAACCCATTTTAGCGGTGTTCCTCTTTTCATGCCTTGCAATGAGGCACTCTATTTCCTTTAAAGTCAGCCTATTTATTTTATTTTTAGTTATTTTTTTGAGATGTCTTGAAATAGATGTTTATTGTTATAATGTTATATTTTTACAAAAAAGTAAAA
Organism: Bartonella sp. ML70XJBT; assembly: GCF_028618425.1. Classification (NCBI taxonomy): domain Bacteria; kingdom Pseudomonadati; phylum Pseudomonadota; class Alphaproteobacteria; order Hyphomicrobiales; family Bartonellaceae; genus Bartonella; species Bartonella sp. ML70XJBT. Next base: position 53 of record NZ_JAQISX010000011.1, on the reverse strand, counting down.
AATGATATTGACTCTTTTGGGGAAAGGGTTCTATATAGCGTTCGTTGACGAGG
>NZ_JAQISX010000109.1:0-606 GCF_028618425.1 Bartonella sp. ML70XJBT | reverse complement strand
CACTCAACAATTGAGCAAAAACCCGCTCTTGTTCATTAACTTTAGGGCTTATATTAATCCCATTGACCAAATCAACAGCCCGCCGTAAATCCCCCTCAACCTGTTGCAAAGCAATCGCCACCCGCCGCTGCGCAACCGGCTCCATCTTCGCCAACTTCAACAACTGCGCTTGGTTATCCGCCAATGCCGTCCCCCGCAAAACAGAGCGCAACTCCGGCTGTAAATGCTGGGCAATACGGTTGAGGAGTTTCACCGATTCCTTCGATAAACCAATCCTATCGGCAACATGTGTGGCAAAGTGCAAACTTTGCATTTTGCCATTTAAGTCACCATCATTTGGCAAAGGGTAATGTTTACCCTTTGCCACTTTGTCCTTTGTATATTGATTACCGTAGTCCCCACCACGCTTAATTTCCCCATACTTCTTTTCCCACAATTCGCGGTAAGTCTGCACAAAAAGCGCACGGTCAATCACTGATAATTCATTGCGAAACAAATTCTCTGCCACTTCTAAAAGCGCAGCATTGTCCTTATCAGCCTGCACCACAACGGCATCAATGTCACTATAGCCCAAAAGCTCCGCAGCACGAAGCCGGTGCGCACCAG
>NZ_JAQISX010000108.1:0-613 GCF_028618425.1 Bartonella sp. ML70XJBT | reverse complement strand
AATTTTTGAATGAAAGAATTTGGTTAGAAAGCAGGCGCCCCCGCACCGCCCGTGCGTTTATTTAAGCAGCATCAGTTTCATATTCGCTGTTATCATCATCATAATAGCCTTCACAATCGGCATAATATTCATGACGATAATAATCATCTTCACTACCAAACTCAGGATATTCATTATCACAGATATCTTCATTCGCTTCTAAAAAGGCATTGCTATGAATATAAGAATTTCCAGAGATAAGAGCATCACAAACAATGGCATCATCGAAAACACGCGATTCATCACAAATGTAAGCAGAGCCACTTATTTTCGCATTGCCTCCAACATGAGCATCATCACAAATGACAGCATTATCGGAAATATGAGCATGATCAGAGACACGGGCGTTATCATAAATTTGTGCATTGCCTTCAATAATCACGGCGTTGCTAGCATGTGCATTTCCAGAAAGCTTTGCATTGTCCTTTAATGTCATTCCTTCAAAAATAGCATTGCCATAAATTTGTGCATTGCCATAGACGTCTACAAAAAAGCTTTTTACTTTAGCATTTCCAAAGACGCGTGCATTTTGAAAGACACGGGCTTTATTATACACCCAACAATTGCCCTCATG
>NZ_JAQISX010000107.1:0-642 GCF_028618425.1 Bartonella sp. ML70XJBT | reverse complement strand
ATATTTTTCCCAACACAAAGCTCTCTCAAGGGCATCTCTATTGATTTCAAAACGCCCGCCTTCACTCAATTCAAAAATCAACGCAAGGGTTGGTATGGTTTTATCCATTTTCAAAAGATGTGCTTGTAAACTTGCAGAGAAATGCCCCCCTTTGACTGTTCTTTGAAAATTTTCCCACCATTCACGAAACATCTCTTGGGCTTCAGCAGAAAAGCGTATGGTCATGGGGTGTTTTGGTGATCCTAAAGGTTTATCATAAAGAGAACGAAAGACCTCTTGATAACTTTCCCATGCCTTTTGATTGGGCGGTCTATCAACCCAGTGACGCTCTTTTCGTTCATCGGGAAAGACCAGCATTTGAAACCGTTGCAATAAACCGTCATCATTTATTCCACGGTGCATGGCTTGAATAATGGGAATAATTCGAGAGGGTTGAATGCCCCCAATGACGGAAAGGGTTGCATTGGAAATATGAATGGTTCCACGCTCTATACGGTCATAGGTGTATGGCTTATTGCCATTAAAAGCTGTGAGATAAAAAGAACGGTCTGCTTGATATTCCTTTCTCTCCAAATTGGCTAAAAAACCAGATAATTCATCACGAACCAACAACAGACCACGGGGGTTTTCTTTTAACAATTC
>NZ_JAQISX010000106.1:0-652 GCF_028618425.1 Bartonella sp. ML70XJBT | reverse complement strand
AGTGATGTCCAAGCCAGAAATTGCAAATGCTATCGCACAATATGCCAGTGAAAGACTAACCAAAAACATACAGTACCAACTTGCTCGTCAAGAATACGCTGCCAATAAAAGAGGCTAGATCATGTTTCCAAGCTTTATCTCTATATTACATATCCTTATTGGTTTATACATTACATATTCTTATTGCAATTTTAAAAACAAATTATCACTTGCACTTTGTTATTTCCATAAAAAAATCAATAAAATCAATGCAAAAGGTACTTCCCAGCGGGTTGGCTTCGTTGCGGGGCGGACGAGCGCAAACTATCGCTAGCGACAGAATTTTCAAATTGACTGTACATTGTACACATAACATATTGATAAATAACGAATTTAATGTGTTAAGTATTTCCTTATCGTATTAAGTCTTGTTTTTCAGTTCGTGACGTAAAGCTTTCTTTCTTGGTACGCCGAAAACCCCATTCCTCAAGATGGGAAAAAAATCAAGGCAAGGAGCAACTATGAATAAGAAGCATCGTGATGGGATATCGGTTCGTGCGTTTGCGAAGAAGATGGGTGTTTCACATAATGCGGTGGTTTCTCGGATAAAGACAGGTAAATTTGATGCAGCTCTTTTTGAAGATGGTTCTGTCAATGAAGCGCTTGCAACAGC
>NZ_JAQISX010000105.1:0-678 GCF_028618425.1 Bartonella sp. ML70XJBT | reverse complement strand
ACCATTTTTACTCCTTTCTTATACAGTTTTTACCCACACACCAGCCCCGCTTTTGACGTGCAAGCAAGTGATATTAATTGATTCAATCTGAGAAGATTTAGAATAAGAAAACCTTACTATATTCGGGTTTTTAATTCAACATGCAAAACAGTAAATTATCTATATAAATCAATGTGTTGCTAGCGCCCGGCGCCCTTATGGGCTGTCAATTAAAAACTTTTAGTGAATAGAAAGAATTTCAAATGGAAAAAAACGAAATCAACATCACTACCGATTTCTTATGTGATTTGTGGATGGCTGTGTGTAAAGAAGCTAATAGTGAAAATATTGATATTGATACTGAAGATAACTATCACGTTTCTTTAGTAGAGCTTATGGGGGCTCTTGAAAAAGTTTTGTTTTTTAAATTACAAAACGAAATTCCAAATTTTACAAAAATTTTAGCAATTATTACAGAGTTTGGTTGTTCTGAACCAATTGAATCAATAGTTTCATTGCTAAAAGCTTATAATCCTATTTTTGATAATGTGCATAGCATTAATGAGGCTGCTTAAATAACGCACGGGCGCGGCGGGGGCGCCTACTTTTTAACTTTAGATTCAATTAGATAAGTATCGAAATGAAAAAAGTTAAAAAAGAGTAAAATTCATATTGACAACAATAGAATCACTTTGTTAA
>NZ_JAQISX010000104.1:0-686 GCF_028618425.1 Bartonella sp. ML70XJBT | reverse complement strand
TTTATGGGGTGTTTTGTTGTGGAATCGGTGATCAGTTGTGGGGGCAGTGATGGAGAAATCTTGCGTCTTTGTGGCAAAAGCGCCTCGATGCGTAAAGAACTCAAAGAACAGGGAAGCGAACATTTTGACCACAAAACCATTGCTGAGATTGTTGAGACCCTTGCCAAACGTCATGGTTATCAAGCAAAGGTCAGTCCACAATTTACCAAACAAACCTTGCCTTATGTGGTACGCACCGATCAATCGGCGATTGATTTTTTAACCCGCCTTGCTGATCGGATGCAGGCGCGTTTTTTAATCAAAGACAATAAGTTTTTATTTTTAAGCGGGGACAATCTCCCCCTCCAGACCATTCATCAACAGGAATGTTCCCATTGGGAATTTAGTCTCGAGCCGCGTACCCAATATGGCATGATAGAAGCACGGTATTTTGATCGTTCAAAAGGGCAGCAATGCCAAGTCAAGCATCAGACAGGTTTTAGTGGTCCCGTGCGTTGTCTGCGTGGTTGTTACACTTGTAAAGAAGAAGCACAAGCTGCTGCTGCATCAGAATCAGACCGACTTTGCCGTGCTGTGGGCAGTGGTTCTTTAAGCCTTGAGGGGCGCCCTGAAATCATGGCGGGTCAACCGCTGCTGCTTCAAGGGTTTCGAGGCGAAATCAATGGACCATGGAAAGCCGCTACCGT
>NZ_JAQISX010000103.1:0-695 GCF_028618425.1 Bartonella sp. ML70XJBT | reverse complement strand
AATGGTTCTCAACTTTATTCGATGAATAATACGTTAGCGAGCTATTTTGGAGGTGGAGCTAAGTATGAGAATGGTCAGTGGATAGCACCAAGCTTCAAGGTAAAGACAGTTAAGGATGATGGGAGTGCTGTTGAAGAGCAAAGCTATGAAAGTGTCTCTGCTGCATTTGAAGGAGTTGGTGCTTCATTCACGAATATCCATAAAGAGCTTAAGAATGAGATTACGAAAGTTGTAGGAGACAGTCTTGTTAAGCAAGATGAGAAGACACGTGTCATTGCGGTTGGAGGTGAAAAGAGCGGAACTGAAGTTACGTTTGCGAATATTGATGGAGCGTCACGGCGTCTCACAGGTGTAAAATCAGGAGCGCTTACAGAAAGATCGGTTGATGCAGTGAATGGTAGTCAGCTTTATTCCTTGAATCAGACGCTTGCGAACTATTTTGGTGGTGGTGCTAAGTATGAAGAAGATAAATGGACAGCACCAAGCTTTAAGATAGTGAGCTTCAAAGAAGATGGAAGTTCTGAGGAGACGATTTATGATAATGTTGCAGCCGCCTTTGCTGGTGTAAATCAATCTTTCACGAAGCTTCAACATGATCTTTCAGACAACATTGCTCAGAATGCACTGTTGTGGAGTGATGATGACAAAGCGTTTGTAGCACTTCATGGCAAAGGAGATGGTAAGCATAATAGTAA
>NZ_JAQISX010000102.1:0-738 GCF_028618425.1 Bartonella sp. ML70XJBT | reverse complement strand
AATAGAACGCTTGCAATATAATACGTTTTGTATGTAAATACTTATGATTTGGAACTGGTTATTCCAAAGCCTCCATTGAAAAGCCGCGTCATATCAATTGGCACGGCTTTCTTTTTTGGAGTTCTCTTTTTTATGATACGTTTTAAGGAATGCATCTTATGATGCGTTTATAGCCATAAAGAAGGCCTCCCCATGCCGTTCTTTATTCTGTTTTATCAACAATCTTGATAACATGATCGCTTTCATAAACCTCACAATTTTGGGGCACCAACTTTTCTTTGCTTTTTTTGTTTATTTTTGCATTGCCATAAGCACGCCCCCAGACCTTTGCACAATATGAGAGTTTTGCATTGCCATAGACAGAGCCATAAACTTCACAAGAGCCAGCCACGCTAGCATTGTTATAAACCTTGCCATAAATTTTAGCAGCACCACTCACAACAGCATCATCATAAACCACCGCATTGCTATGAATACGTGCACTTCCTGATAATTTTGCATTCCCATAAACCTTTGCACTATTATAAACCCAAGCATTATGAGAAAGATGAGCATTGTCATAAACATGAGCATTTGCATAAACACGAGCGCGGTCACAAACATGCGCATTGCCATAAACCTTGCCATAAATTTTAGCATTGTCATAAATGCGCGCATCATCATAAACCTCAGCATTCTCAGAAATTAAAGCATTATTGGAAACCCGCGCACCACCATAGACCTTGCCATAAACCTTAG
>NZ_JAQISX010000101.1:0-753 GCF_028618425.1 Bartonella sp. ML70XJBT | reverse complement strand
GCTATCATCTATGTTGATTTGATTTACGTTTGTTAAATTTGTTTGATTTATATCTATTAAGTATTGCGACATAATATTGTCTCCTGTGAAATTATGTTGTTTTCCATTGACACACAATAAAGAATGCCGGGTGCTGAAAAACACGGTTCACAGTCCGTTGTTACACTTTTCCCTCGAAAGGGTATTGTATGGCATAACCACACCCGACAATTCCCTCTATATGCTATAAAGCACACTTGAGTCAAAACTTTACATTTGCAGAGGAGATATTGATTATAAAACCCATCCCCTGTGAACTTTAAGTGTTTTTCAAGTACTTACTGATTCGTTTAACAAAGTGATTCTATTGTTGTCAATATGAATTTTACTCTTTTTTAACTTTTTTCATTTCGATACTTATCTAATTGAATCTAAAGTTAAAAAGCAGGCGCCCCCGCCGCGCCCGTGCGTTATTTAAGCAGCCTCATTAATGCTATGCACATTATCAAAAATAGGATTATAAGCTTTTAGCAATGAAACTATTGATTCAATTGGTTCAGATTGACCGAATTCTGTAATAATTGCTAAAATTTTTGTAAAATTTGGAATTTCGTTTTGTAATTTAAAAAACAAAACTTTTTCGAGAGCCCCCATAAGCTCTACTAAAGAAACGTGATAGTTATCTTCAGTATCAATATCAATATTTTCACTATTAGCTTCTTTACACACAGCCATCCACAAATCACATAAGAAATCGGTAGTGATGTTGATTTC
>NZ_JAQISX010000100.1:0-757 GCF_028618425.1 Bartonella sp. ML70XJBT | reverse complement strand
GCGTCTGTACCAACATGACGCCTCACCTCTTCAAAATACACCGCGTCAATTTGACCTGCTGCCTGCTTTATTTCATTAAGCCATTGTTTAAAGCGTAAATAACGCATACCACCGCCTTCAAAACGGCGTGATTTAAAATCAACGGTGCCACTAGTGATACCACCATCCGCACCGCGTATCGCCCACCCTGTCTTCGTTCCTAGATCAAAACAAAGAATTGTATGAGACATTTAAATCACCTGTATTTACTGATTATTCTTTTTTAGGAATGATGCTTTAAACGACTTCTCTGCACACAATTTTGCTGCAATTCGCACAATAGGAAATGTTAGAATGAGATAATTTTTTGATTAGATGATTTTGCTCGTCTATTGTTTTGTCTTTTTCATCTAGCTCTTCTCTAAGCATTTTTATGGTTTTAAAAGCGCTATAAGCTGCATAACAAGATATAATAAGTGCAATAAAACCCATCTCTCTCCTCACTTACTTTTCTTATTCTTATGAGAAGGATTTTTTACAGATGCATCACGCTGCTTAAGTTCGTCTTTAAGCTTCTCTATTTCTGCATCGCGTAATACAACTTCTGCTTCTAGTGTATCTATAAGATCGTTCTTTCTTTTGAACGCTTCTTCATACGCATCTATCTTTTGATTAAGTTCTTTAATTTCCTTTTCATATTTTTTGATATCCTCATCACACTCATCAATGCTCTGCTTGCTTTCATTTAAACTCATTGTGATCTCCTAAGGCTGCAAAC